>DTVI01000511.1:0-19449 GCA_012963655.1 Sulfurimonas sp. | reverse complement strand
TGGACAATACCTCCAAGTGTGTGTATGTGTAAGGACTGAGTACGTTTATAAATCATACCAAGCATCATAAAGATTGCAGCTGAAGAAAGGGTATGTGAGGCTATCATATAAAAAGCACCTAGGTGAGCATAATAATTAAAGGAAAATATTCCCATAACGATTAAAGAGAGGTGAGAGGCCGAAGAATAAGCAAAAAGTTTTTTAAGCTCCCTTTGCTTCATAGCCGCAATTCCAAAATAAATCATACCAAACAAGCCTAAGACTACAAAGAAGTATGAACTTTTAATGGCTAGGTCTTCAAAAAGGGTAAAAGTCAATCTCCAAATTGCGTATACCCCAAGTTTGGCCATAAGTGCAGACATAATAACAATGGCGCCTATTGGAGCAGCTCTATAGGTTTGTGGCAACCATGTATGAAAAGGGAAAAGCGGTATCTTAATAGAAAAAGAAAAGATAAAAGCTGAAAATAAAAGAAGGCTAGTGGGTGTATCAAAAATAAGGGTGTGCAGGTCTGTAATTGAAAAGCTCCATACTCCATTTTGTATATGATGAGAATGCCCAAGGTACAAGATAGCCAGTAGCATAAGTAAAGAGCCAAAGATAGTATAAAGTGTAAACTTCATGGACATAAAGTTTTTATTTTCTCTTCCAAAAAGACCAATTAAAAAGAAAATAGGAAGTAGCATGGTTTCCCAAAAGAGGTAAAACAAGATTAAATCAAGTGAAAGTGCAGCTCCCGTAAGCCCTCCGTGTACAATAAGAAGGTTTAGCCAGTACCCTTTTCTTTCTAAGTGCCAAAATGAAAGGTAAAGAAGAGGCATGATGAGGTTTGTCATCATCACAATAATAAGAGAAATACCATCTATACCTATATAATAGGAAATACCATACTCTTTAATCCAAGTATAATTTTCAACAAACTGAAATGAAGCAGAGGTTTCAAAATGAGCATAAATCCATAAAGTAAGAGACGTTGTAACTAGGGTGACACCAAAGCTTACATAACGGGTAATCTTTACAGAAAAGGGAAGTAAAAACAAAATAATAGCACTAAGTATAGGGATGAAAATTAGAAGTGAAAGTATAATATCCATTTATGAAACTCCTATATAAACAAAGATACAAACAATGCCAACAGACATATATAAGGCGTAATAACGAACATTTCCATTTTGAATATTGTCTGTATAGAATGAGATATTTTGATACCCTGAACTTACTTTATGAATAAAGGCGTCAATGATCTTTTCATCTATAACCTTAACAATAAAGAGAGATAACCAAGATAAAGGTTTTACAAAAATTACATAATATATCTCGTCTATATAAAATTTATTTTTTATAGGCTTGTCTAAAAAACCAAGACTAGGATCATATGAGCTTTGTTTGTAATGTGAAAATGCAAAATAGATACCCGATAAGGCCACAGATATATTAACAAATAGTAAGATAAGCTCCACATTATGAGACAGATGAAAATGTGTATCAGGTAGATTAAGCCATAAGGAGTATGCCTCACTTCCACCAAAGAAAGAAGGTAGGTTAATAAAGCCTAAAAACACGGCCCCAAGACTCAAGATGAAAAGTGTGATGTTAATAAGTTTAGATGGCTCTAACAAGTGTTTTTCCTTAGATGATGGAGAAATAAAAACAAGGATTAAAAGTCTAAACATATAATAAGAAGTTAAGCCTGCCGTAACAAGCGCCATAACAAAGATTAGATAATGATCAGATGCAAAAAGATGGTTTAATATGGCGTCTTTAGAAAAGAATCCAGAAAATGGTGGAAGACCTGAGATGGAAAGAGTTGCTATAAGCATCATCGCAAAGATAAAAGGCATTTTATCTTTAAGCCCTCCCATTTTCTTAATGTCTTGTTCATGATGAAGAAGTAAGATAATGGCGCCCGCACCCATAAATAAAAGGGCTTTAAAAAAGGCATGAGTGAAAACGTGAAAGATACCGTAAGAATAAGCACCTAATCCCACGGCCATAAACATATACCCTAATTGAGACATGGTGGAGTAGGCCAAAATCTTTTTTATGTCATCTTGACGCATAGCAATAAGCGCAGCAAGTAAGGCTGTAAAAGCACCTGTATAAGCAATGAAAAGACCAATCTCAGGTGTCATAATATATAAGAAGTTGAAGCGCGCTATCATATAAACACCAGCCGTTACCATTGTAGCCGCGTGGATAAGTGCTGATACAGGAGTTGGTCCAGCCATTGCGTCTGGAAGCCAGATATATAAGGGGATTTGCGCTGATTTTCCCATGGCCCCAATAAAAAGTAAAAAGGCAATAAGGTTTAGCATAGACCCAGGTATAAGATTGATATTTTCTTCTAAAGCACTAAAGCTAAGACCTGTACTTCCAAGGTATAAAAAGAGTATAGATAAGCCTGATAAGAAGCCAAAATCACCAATACGATTTAAAATAAAGGCCTTATTCCCAGCCTCAACATTGTCTTCGCTCTCAAAATAAAAACTAATTAGAAGGTAAGAGCACAGGCCTACACCCTCCCATCCTATAAACATCATAATAGGGTTGTCTGCAAGTATTAGTATGAACATAGAAGCCATAAAGAGATTAAACCAAGCAAAGAATCGGGCATAAGAAGGATCATCTTTCATATAAGTATGGGCATATACATGGATAATAAAGCCTACAAAACTTACAAAAATTAGCATAGCAGCACTCAAAGAATCTAGCATTAATGAAGCATTAACAACAAATCCTTCAATATTCAACCAAATAAAGGCATGATAAAAATAAACTAAACCTTCTTGTAGGTAAGAATATATAAGTATAAATGAAAATATCAGACTACTAAAGGGTCCGCCTAAGCCTAAAAGGGTGTACACTCCTTGTGGTATATCTTCATTATATTTTTCATATAGATTGATAAGCATAATAAAAGTAGATGAGAGAACTACAGAAGCAATTATCCATCCTAAGAGACTAGATTCTATCATTATGGTTTTCCTGTTTTAAGAGTTCGAAAAAGTTAGCATCAAGGCTATGTGCATTTTTAAAGAGCATAACAAAAAGCGCTAAAAAGATGGATGCTTCGGCTGCAGCAATAGCAATAATCATAATGGCCATTACTTGAGCATCTAAATCCTCATAATGATGGGAAAGTGCGACTAAGATAAGGTTTACAGCATTAAGCATTAATTCCACAGACATATACATAACAAAGATATTTCTTCGACTTATCATTCCTACTATACCAATAGAAAATAGTAAGATACCTAAAATAAAAAAACTTCCAACATCAATCATGACTTTTCTCTTTTTTAGCAAGGATAACTACGCCAATAAGTGCAATAAGCAAGAGTATAGAAATCATTTCAAAGGGCAGTACCCAATGTGAGAAGAGTTCCATTCCTACCTCTTTTATACCGCCAAAGTTTTCTAAGTGTAAGACAGAAAATTTTATAGAATTTACACTTGAAATTAAAATGACAGTAAAAGGAGATATGAGTAAGGACATAAATATAATCCACTTAGCCTTATAAGGTTCATGAGGTAGGTGCTCTTCTTTAATATTTAAAAACATAATGATAAAGAGTATAAGAGTGACTACGGCCCCTGCATAAATAATGATTTGAACTAAAAATAAAAAGCTTCCCCCTAGTAATGCAAATAAACCTGCAATACTTAAAAGTGTAACAATAAAACTTAGGGCTGAATTGATAGGCTGTTTAAATGAAATCATTGCGCAGGCAGAGACTAAAGCGCTAAGGGCCAAAATAGTAAATAAAATATTACTAAGCAAGGGCATTTTCTTGTCCAAAGGCACCACGGTTTTTAAGTAATTGTTCTTTATTAACTACAAACTCTTCTCTACTCCTTGCAACAATGGAAAAAATTCCTGTATCCATACGAATAGCATCACAAGGACAGGCCTCAACACAATACCCACAAAAGATACACTCTAAAAGATCAATATCAAAACGACTGGGTTGTTTCTCGTCGACCCCATCTAAACGTTCTTCTGCTTCAATAAAAATACACTCCGCAGGACAGGCAGTAGCACACATAAAACAAGCTACACACCGTACAGAATCATCTTCATCTCTATGGGTGAGTCTATGCATCCCTCTATATCTATCTGTAATATCATCAGGCTGGGCCTCAGGGTATTCACAGGTAGGAATACAAGTAGTGTCTAAAAGATTTGTAGTAAATTTTTTAAGTGTGACTTTCATTCCTGAAAAGACAGCCCATAAATATGTTTTGTCTTTAAATGAATTTCCATGACGTGGTACAGTTTTTACACCCATTATAAACCTCCGATAACAACAACTAAGGCTGTTATAAAAATATTAAACAAAGACAAAGGAAGGAGTATATTCCATCCTAAGTGCTGAGTTTGATCGTATCTGAAACGTGGAAATGTCCATCTTACCCAAACAAAAACAAAGTTCATTAACATCACCTTGATAGCAAAACTTGTTATTTGTAAGATCATTATAAAGACAGAACTTCCTTCATGACTCATCCCTGATGTTAAAAGATAAAAGAAAAAGCTTTCTAAGGCAATAATGAAAATTGTAATGAAGACAGTAAAAAACCTTGTTTCTCTTTGATGTTGAGGAGAGCAACTATTATTAAAGGTCATCCATGAGATAAAACCAAGTGCCATTAAGGGAATAACTATCATCAACAGTAAGATGATTAAACTCATATGTTCTTGCATAGTCTGGGTGTTTAACCAAGGTATCTGATATCCACCAAAAAAGATAGTCACAATCAGTGCAGAAGCCGCTGACATTGCAATATATTCGCCCATAAAAAATAGGGCGAACTTCATGGCAGAATATTCTGTATGATAACCAGCCACGATTTCACTTTCACCCTCAGCCGCGTCAAAAGGAGCTCTATTTGTTTCTGCAAAGGCCGTTACTATAAAAATAATACCAGCAAGGGGTTGAAGTATAATACCCCAAGCAGGGATGAACCCAAAGATTAGCTGTCCTTGAAATTGAACCATATCATTTAAGGAGATTGAATTGTAGGTGATAAGCATAGAAACGATAGCAAGTCCCATAGCAATTTCATAAGATATGACCTGAGAAGAAGCTCTTAATGCACCTAATATTGCGTATTTATTATGGCTTGCCCATCCTGCGATGATAATTCCATATACCCCAAGTCCTGCAAAGGCAAAGACCCATAATACACCCAGCTCTATTGGTAAGGCCTGGATATGATAGGTAAAACCATTTAAGGTGACATCATCAGCATAAGGAATAACCATAAAGCTTAAAAAGGAAGAGGTAAAGACAATCCCTGGGGCTAAGATGTAATAAAATTTATGTTTTACATGTTTAGGATAAAACTCTTCTTTAAATAAAAGTTTTAACATATCCGCAATGGGCTGAATGATTCCACCTAAGCGTATACCCTTAATATTACAACGATTTGGTCCGAGTCTATCTTGAATAAGTGCGGCCACACGTCTTTCCATCCATACAAGTAAGGGTATGGTAGCAAGGGTAAAAAGAGAGGTCAATATAATTGGAAAAACAATCATAAAGTAATGCATTATACTTGTTTCCCTTCAGCTCCAATATCTTCATATCCGAAGCCAAAGACCTCTTCTAAGTGTTCATCCCAAACCTCTTTTGGACTTGCAGGTGTGGATAAAACACTATGTAAAAGTTCTAAAAGGCTTTTTTTGTCATTACATAAACCTGCCTCAAACCTTTGTACAATACCATCTTCATTAATAAGGCTTCCCTCATGTTCACTATAAGACGAGATAGGCAGTAGAAGTTCATTATTCTTACAATTATCAAAACTATGTGAAGCAAAATGAATCTCTTTCTTATCTAAGAGCAGGGCTTGATAACTAGGGTTTGTGTGTAAAAAAGAGACATGATTAAAGTTGATAACAAGTTGTGTATCTTCTAAGGCTCTTATTAAATCATCTTTTGAGGTTTTAATACCAAGTTTATTTACAGAAGCAAGGTTAGCTGACTTATCAGAATTACGTAACCAGTCATCACCAAAACTTTTATCTTCATACCCTTGGGAAAAGGCAAAGACTTCTAAGTCAAAACGTTTTGAAATAATTTGAATAATAGTGAGTTCTTCAAGACTAAGAGAAGGAGACACAATTAAAAGAGGATTCAAGGTGCTTAGTCCATGAAGAAAATGCTTAAGGGCCGCTTCCTCACTAATGACTTGATCTTGTTTATAAAAATGCGTAAGGCGTTCTTTATTTTCTTGATTATAAGAAAGTCTTCCCTCATCACAGATGAAATGTCCATTAACCTGGGTATTGATACGAGGTCTATATCTGAAGATGGTATCGCTTTTGTATTTTTCTTGATTATGGTCTATATAGATATTACAGCCCTTAGCACATCCATGACAAATTCCCTTAGAAGAGTTCATAAACCAAACACGTTGTTTAAAACGAAAGTCTTTGGACGTAAGGGCACCTACAGGGCAAAGGTCAATAATATTCATGGCGTAGGGGGTTTGCATCTCTTGGCCAGGCAGGGTAGAAACCCTTACATCATCTCCCCTGCCTATAATAGAAAGTTCACTGGTTTTAGTTATTTCTTGAGTGAAACGAGTACAACGTGCACACAAAACACAACGTTCTTGATCTAAGATGATATTTTTACCTATATCAAGTTTTTTATTTTTAAGTTTTTTCTCTTCTTTAGGACGTCTTGCCTCTTTTAGACCAAATTCCATATAATAATCTTGCAAAGAACATTCACCTGCTTGATCACAAATAGGGCAGTCCACAGGATGTGATAAAAGCTCAAGTTCTAAAATCTTTCTTTTTACATCATTTATACTGTCACTTTTAGTATTAACTACCATATCTTTTTTTATGAAGGTATCGCAGGCAATTTGAGGGCGTTTTTGACCTTCTATACCCACCATACACATACGACAGTTTCCATCAGGTCCTAAGGAATCATGGTAACAAAAATGAGGAACCATAATCCCATGTTTTAAAAGAACAGGTAAAAGTAAGGCTCCTTTTTCAGCCTGAATTCTTTGACCATCTACGCTAAAGCTTACCATTTCAGACATGTAGGGCCTCCTTAGATTTTTCTATATAGGCTTCAAACTCACTTCTAAACCTTAAGATAAAGCCATCAATAACCATAGCAACAGCTGGTGCAAAAACACAAATAGTTTTACCGTTCATAGTCTTAGAAATATCGCTTAAGAGTTCAATATCATTGTCTCTTACCTTATTATTAAGCATGTTTCCAATAATACCATCCACCCAAGCGGTTCCTTCTCTACATGGGGTACACTGACCACAAGATTCATGATGATAAAAAGATAAAAGGTTTTTAAGTGCACCTACCATACAAGTGTCTTCATCCATAATTATCATGCCACCTGTACCTAGAGCGGAACCGATTTCTTTCATAGATTCATAATCGAGTTTAGCAATTTTCACTTCTTCAGCGTTAAGGATAGGCGTAGAAGCCCCTCCTGGAATTACAGCCTTAAGCTTCTTTCCATTTTTAATTCCCCCACCAATCTTATCTATAAAGTCTTGCATAGATTCACCAAAGGCCATCTCATAAATACCAGGTTTGTTGATATGCCCACTCATACCAAAGAGTAGGGTGCCTGGACTCTTTGGTGTTCCAAAGGCCTTATAGGCTTGGGCCCCCTCATTAATGATAAAAGGAATAGTTGCTATGGTTTCAACATTATTGACTAGGGTAGGTTTTTTAAAAAAGTATTCAGGTGCAGGTTCATGGGGTTTAAGTCTAGGATTACCACGATTACCTTCTAAAGACTCAATAAGCGCTGACTTTTCCCCACAAATATAAGCACCTGCTCCTCTATGAACAGTGATATCAACTCTATAATCAAAGTTTTTAACCTTTTCACCTAATATCCCATCCTTATAGGCTTCTTTGATAGCTTCATTTAAACGGTCTGCAAAAAACTTATATTCTCCACGTATGTAAATATAAGTCTCATGTGAATTAATGGCGAAACAAGTAAGTATTATCCCTTCTATTAAAAGGTGAGGATCGTATTGCATAATTTGTCTGTCTTTAAAGGTTCCCGGTTCACTTTCATCTGCATTTACCACAAGATAAGATGTTTCTGCTGAGGTGGAAACTAAACACCATTTAGCACCAGCAGGAGCACCACCCCCTCCTTTTCCTCTAAGACCACTTTTTGAAACTTCTATCTCTACATCACTAGGCTTCATCTTAAAGGCCTTATCTATGCTTTGATACACGCCATTGTTTTTCGCAACCTCAAGAGTATGGGAATCTTTAATATCAAAGTTTTTACTGACAATTTTTGTGATCATATAGCTAAGCCTTGAAGAAGTTCTTTGGTAGAACTTGGGCTAAGATTTTCATGAAAATCGTCATTGAGTTGTAGCATAGGTGCACCACCGCAAGCCCCTAAACATTCTACTTGGCTCACCTTGAAAAGTTCATTTGACTCATTTACCTTAAGCCCTGTTTCTTCTTCTATAGCCTGAAGTATTTCAGCCTTTCCACAAAGTTCACAAGAAAGTGTCTTACATACTTGAATATGATATTTTGGCATGGGTTCAAGATTAAACATAGTGTAAAAGGTAGCCACCCCATAAATATGTGCCACAGGTACATCAAGTTTTTTAGAGATAAACTCCATAGCCTCTATAGAAATAAAACTATCTTGATATTGGGCCATCCAAAGACAAGGCAGAACAAGTGCCTTAGGATGAGGGTATCTTGGAAGTAAGGATATAAAAGCTTTCTCATTATCTTCATTAAATACAAAACTCATCGATCCATCTCTCCCGCAATAATATTAATACTGCCTAAGTTAAGTACCGCGTCTGCAAGCATAGAACCCTCTACCATAGAAGTATAAGCTGCCATAGCCGTAAATGAAGGGGGCTTAACTTTTACTTTATGGGGACGTCCTGAGTCATCTGAAATAATATAAAAACCAAGTTCACCATTTGTGGCTTCTATAGAACTATAATACTCTTGGCGTGGAACCTTTACGCCTTCATAAATAAGCTTGAATTGATTCATTGTCCCTTCTATACTTCCATATACTTCTTTTTTAGGAGGTAAGATAATAGAAGGGTTATCCACACAAATTTTGCCATCAGGAATATTTCCAATGAGTTGCTTCATAATGCGTACACTTTGATTAATCTCTTCAAAACGTACCATTATCCTGTCATAAATATCACCTACTGAACCAAGTACAATATCAAAATCAAGTTCATCATACAAATAATAAGGTGTTTTTTCTCTCATGTCAAAATTTACACCACTAGCTCTTAGATTAGGTCCTGAAAGACCAAAACTAATGGCATCTTCAGCAGATATAGGACAAACATTTTGGGTTCTGTCTTGAAAGATTCTATTATGTTCTACTAAAGAAAAAGCTGTTCCTACTCCATCTTCAATTTCTTTAATAATCTGTTTTAAATCTTCTTCATAACCTTCATATAAATCATAAGACATACCGCCAATACGCATATATGAATTAGTTAACCTTGCTCCTGTAAGCTTTGAGAAGAATTTATATGAAGACTCTCTAGGATTATAAAGGTACCAATAATTGGTAAGTGCTCCCATATCTACAAGTTGAGCGGCCAGACATACAAGGTGATTAATGATACGAGACAATTCCATGACTAAAACTCTAACTGCAATAGCCCGAGGAGGGAGTTGCACACCCAACATCTCTTCAACTGTTTTTGCAAAGGCAACATTATTTGTCGTAGCAGAACAATAATCTAGTCTATCTGTATAAGGGATGATTTGATTATAGGTATGGTTTTCACATGATTTTTCAAAGCCTCTATGTAAATATCCAATCTCAGTAATATTTGCGATAACAGTTTCACCATCCATGGCGCAAAAATTTCTAATGGTTCCATGTGTTGCGGGATGAGAAGGCCCAATATTGATAAACATAAGGTCTTTAGAGGGTTCACTAAAGTTTCCCTTTTCATCTTGTGTGACTAAGCCCATTTTTAAAAGTTTTTCATTCATTTTAGGCATTAAGTCAACTGCGTCAGTACAATACTGTCCCTTAGTGATAGGATAATCTTTTCTAAGAGGATATCCTTCAAACTGCCAATGGTTTAAAATACGTGTGAGATTAGGATGGTTTTCAAAGATGATTCCATACTGATCATAGGCTTCTCTTTCTAGCCAGTTAGCTGACTTATAGATATGAGAAATACTCTTACACTTTGGCTCATTTAAAAAAGCCTTTAAGATAATAAAGTCTTGAAAGTTTTTATGTCGTATGATGTAGACAAGAGCAAAACGCGAGATTTGAGGGATGACATAATCTAAATAATCTGTGATAGTAAGGTCTAAAAGAAGGTGACCACCTTCTTCATAAGCTAGTTCAACAGCAGAAAATATATCTGTTTCATCTAAACTTAGGGTGCGTGACTTTTCATCAAATGCACAATTTTTATACTTTTTTAAAATCTTTTCAAACATCATCAAGCTTACCTACAAATTCTTTTTTACTTTCACTAGATAAAGATTCTTTTTTTAAATCTTTTTGAATCATCATAAGCGCGTCTAAAACAGATTCTGGTCTTGGAGGACATCCCGCAACATAAACATCTACGGGAATAATTTCATCTATCCCTTGTAAGGTGGTGTAATTATCATAAAATCCACCTGAACACGCACAAGCACCCATAGACACAACCCACTTAGGATAAGGCATTTGATCATATATCTGTTTTAATATGGGCGCTTGTTTATAAGAAATAGTTCCTGCTACTAAGAGTAGATCAGCCTGTCTAGGAGAAAAGCGTACCACTTCAGCGCCAAAGCGAGAAATATCATGCTTACTAGCAGCCGTAGACATAAACTCTATCGCGCAACAAGCAGTTCCAAAAACAAAGGGCCATAAAGAAGATTCTCTCGCCCAGTTAACGGCGTCATCTAAGCGTGTTGTAATAACCGCCTCGCCTAAAAGTTCTACTCCCATTTTAGGGCTCCTTTTTTATATACATATATTAAGCCAGCTAGTAAAAGTCCCATAAAGCTAAACATTTCAAATAAGCCAAAATAACCAAGTTCTCTCAAGTTAACTGCCCAAGGAAACATAAAAAGGGTTTCCACATCAAAAAGGATAAATAAAATGGCAACAAGATAATACTTCACATTAAAACGTTGAAAACTATCTTTAACGATAAAGGAAATACCTGATTCGTAGACCTCATTCTTTGCCTTTCCCTCAGTGTCTTGTTTACCAAGATTACGACTAAGATGAATAAGAAATGGAATGAAGAGGACTAAAAATAAAACAATCCCTGAAGATAAGGCTAATTCTGTTGACATAAGACCTACTTATATTATTAAATTATCAATATATAATTTTTATATATAATAATAGGCATATTATTAATTTTAGTTGAAAATGATTTATTTATTGAATGATTGTAGTTAAATTAAAATATAAATTTATGTTTACACAAACTTAATACTTTAAGTTCTTATAATTATCTCAAGAAAAGAGAAAGAAAGTTCTAAGATTAGGACTTAAACTGTCAGATTATTATGACCTTATTTAAAAAGCTCAAGACAAAAGTAAAGCGGTTAAGGGATATATATTTTATCTAGCATCTCTTGATATTCATCTTTAGCGTTACTCTCAAGTGTAATGCCTCCACCACTTTTATAAATATAATGATTTAATGGGGCTTCGCCTGAAACATTGCTTTGCAACCAACATGGCTTATTTGAGAGTGGGGCTTCGCCTGAAATATTGCTTTGCAACCGCCATGGCTTATTTGAGAGTGCGGCTTCGCCTGAAATATTGCTTTGCAACCGCCATGGCTTGTTTTCAATAAAACGTATCATTACGGCAGAATCAAAATTTTCACCATCAAAATAGCCAAAAATCCCTGTAAAGTGTCCTCTTTGGTGGCTTTCAATATTTTTTATAATTTCTATGGTTCGTTTTTTTGGGGTGCCTGTAATACTTCCTGCAGGTAAAAGAGTTTTAAGAATATTTCCTAAGTTGTTTTTCCAATCTTTTTCAAGCTTTCCTTGTATTTGTGAACTTACTTGTAAAAGTTCTTTATCTCCTGCCTTTATTTTTTCAATATAGCGAAATTTTGAGACTTGCACATTTTTACTCACCATAGATAAATCATTTCGTAATAAGTCAACAACCATAACATGCTCAGCTGTTTCTTTTGAAGAGGCTAAAATCTTTTCTTGGGCATTATCTATAGAAGCGTCAATAGTGCCTTTCATGGGGTAGGTTGATATGAAGTCATCTTGTATTTTTATAAAACGTTCAGGAGAAAAGCAGACAAAAGAATTTTTAACACGAAGTTTAAAAGCTGCATTTGAGCAGGCATAAATCTCTTTTAAGGAAAGTTTTGTTTGTATAGGGGTGGAACATGTATAATTTAAAAGGTAAGTTTCACCTGCTTTTATTTTTTCAATAATACTATCAAAGTCTTTCTTATAGGTATTAAAGTCTAAAGGATATTTAACTAAAGAATGAGAATGTTGCTTATAAGGTTTTTGCTCAAAGGAAAATTCTATATCTTCATTTTTAAGTTCATCAAGGGTAAAGACCTTTGTCTCACTTGCATCAAAATTTGTATAAAATATAAAAGGCGTTTTAGATGAAGCAAGTTGTGAGAGTCTTTGCATTAGTCAAGAATTAGCTTTTTCAGAACTGCCATTCTCATGAAGACACCATTTTCTACTTGTTTTAGTACCTTACATCTGTCATCAGATAGCATTTCGTCATCAATATCTATATTTCTATGAACAGGACCTGGATGTAAAAGAATAATATCTTTATCAGCTATTAATTCTTTTGTAATACAAAAATCACTTGCATAATCTTTTAAAGAAGCATAAGTAGGGTGTTTATGTCTTTCTGTTTGTGTTCTTAAACTCATAATCGCGTCAACTTCTTTTATGATATCTTCAAGTTTATGTGTATATCGAAGTGAGGTTGGAGGAAGAAAATGAGGAGGACAGACTAAGATAACTTCCATACCTAAGCGTGTTAGTAGCTCAATATTAGAATTTGCAACCCGTGAATTTTTAATATCACCAACAATAGCAATTTTTTTGCCCCTTAAGTCTCCAAAATGTTCTTGAAGGGTAAAAAAGTCTAAAAGCGCTTGGGTAGGATGAGCATGGGCTCCATCACCTGCATTGATGATAGCAGCCTTAGTATGCTCGGAGATAATCTGAGGAACCCCAGAGTTTGCATGTCTAACGATGATTGCATTAGGGCCCATAGCATCTAAGTTAGCAGCTGTATCTGTTAGGGTTTCACCCTTTTTAGTAGAGCTTTTGGCAACATCAAGATGAACCATTTGCGCACCTAAACGTTTGGCTGCTACCTCAAAAGAAGAACGTGTTCGTGTAGAATTTTCAAAAAATAGGGTGATAATAACCTTATCTTGTAAAAGCGGAACAATATGTCCTGCCTTAAATCTTGCTGCGTCATTATAAAGTTCTTGGATTTCTTCAAGGCTAAAGTCGTTGGTTCTAATGAGATGGCGCATGTATTATCCTCTATATTTTCGGCTTTGCCTGAAACATCGTTTCACGACTTCCACGTCTTTTTTTTAAAATTATAGCTTATTTGTTATGTCTTTGATATCGTCTTGTAATGTGAAATAATTATTTTGATAAAAGGGCGCGGTTACCGTATAAAATGTATCCTTATCTTCATAAAGATTTATGGCCCAAGTGTAATCTATATTTTTACTATCAAGAAGGTGTCTACTTAAAAGGGTGTCATTTATAGATCCAAGTCTACTAGGGACGACAAGTAAGACTGAAGTCTTAAAATAATCAATAAAATCTACCATGAAAATGTCTTTTTCAACAGGAACCATTAGTCCTCCGGCCCCTTCAATTAAAACCACATCACAAAGTTTTTCTATATCTTCAAGCTTTTTGCTAAGGTAGGCTAAATCAATTTTCGTATCTTCTTTGGCGACAATTGGGGCGGCAGGAAGTTTAAATTGATAAGGCACGATATCATTTAAGTTTAAGGCACTGAGTTGTGGGTTTAAACTTAGAGCCAAGTCAAAAAGCTTTTTTCCATCTAGGGGATACTCCGTCACGCCTGTTTCTATTGGCTTAAAAACACCTACCTTCAGTCCTTTAGAGGCGAGTTCTTTTAGAAGAAGAGTACTGGCGTAGGTCTTCCCTATGTCAGTATTTGTAGCAGTAATAAATATTCTTTTTCTCATCAGGTCGCCTTTAGGATATAATTACAACATTATATCCTTATAGGAAGAAAAAATGGAAAATTTTGAAGAATACTCAAGCTTCTTTGTTCAAGAACTAGGCTCAAAAGAGGGCCCTGTGTCACCTGTTATTGCTCAGTCTGCATCTTTTGGTTATGGAGATTGTGCAACAGGGGAGAATATATTTGATGGTTCGGTTAAAAAACCTCTGTATTCTCGTGTTGGTAATCCAACTGGCGCTAAGCTAGAAGGTGTTTTAGCTAAGATGGATGATGGCATTGGAGCTATTGTTACGAGCTCAGGTATGGCAGCAACTACTTTAGCTGTTATGTCTATTGTTTCTGCTGGAGATGAAATCATCAGTATTGGTGGTCTTTTTGGTGGAACATATGCACTCTTTAACGAAACACTTGCACGCTTTGGTGTAACAACAAACTTTTTTGATGTGGATGCATTAGAAGCTATTGAAGCAGCTATCACAGATAAAACAAAGATTGTTTACTTAGAGTCTGTGGGTAATCCAAACATGCGTTTACCCGATATATCTGCTATTAGTGCTATCTGTAGAAAGCATGGTATAGCCTTAATAATAGATAATACTATCACCCCTATGAGTGTTAAGCCACTTCTTCTAGGTGCAGATATTATAGTATATTCAACTACAAAAATTATTTCTGGAAATGCATCTGTTCTAGGTGGTGCGGCAGTATTTCGTGCGATTAATGTAGATGGTGAAGATAAGTTTAAAACATCTCGATATGAAGACATGCATAAGTTCATTAAGAAGATGGGGGCTATGGCCTTAATTCCAAATGCTAAAAAGCGTGCAATGCGTGATTTTGGTATGAGTTCATCTGCTTTTTCATCTTACCTTACAATGCTAGGACTGGAAACGCTTCCTTTGCGTATGGATAGAATTGTTACTAGTGTTGATAAGATAGTAAAGGCCTTAAATAAAGAAGGCTTGAATATTAATCATCCTTGTTTACCAGCACATCCTCATCATGAACGTTATTTAAAAGATTTTAAATCTGGATGTGGAACGCTTTTTACTATAGATATGGGTTCAAAAGAAGCAGCCTTTGCCTTTTTAGATAAGACAAAGTTACCTACCATTACAGCAAATATTGGTGATAGTAGAACCTTATGTTTGCATATGGCTTCTACTATTTATAGTGACTTTAGTAAGGATGAAAAAAAGTTTTTAGGTATTACTGATGGTCTTATTCGTGTTTCTATAGGTCTTGAAAACCCTCAAGATATTATTGACGATTTCCTTCAAGCACGATAAAAATTATCTTCATTTTCTGAGGCATAGTGTTGTCTTAGAAATTAATCCCTGCTTTTAAGCAAATACATATAGTTTACTTGATAGATTACAACTAGATTAAATAAGGAAAGTACCCTTGGCGACTAAAAAATCATTAGAACTTGATGATGAACTGGCTATATCAGAGCCACAAAAATATAAAGTATTATTATTAAATGACGATTACTCCTCTATGGACTTTGTGATAGATATCTTGATGACTATCTTTCATAAAACATATTCGGAGTCTGAAAAAGTTATGGTTGAAGTACATAAAACACAAAAAGGTTTATGTGGGGTTTATACTTACGAGATAGCTGAAACAAAGGTTGCGCAAGTAACAAAGATTGCAAGAAAGCAGGGTTTCCCACTTAAAGCAATAATGGAAGAAGAGTAAAAGGATAAATTATGATTTCAAGTGAATTAAATGCAGTTTTTCAAAAGGCCTTAACATATGCAAAAGACCAACATCATGAATATTTGACGATAGAACATGTTTTCTTTGCCCTTCTTAGTGCAGATGAAGGCGTTCGAATTTTAAAAGAGTGTGGTGGAGATATTCATGCTATGCGTGAGGCCATTGCTACATTTTTAATGCAAAATATGGAACCGCTTCCTGAAGATTTAGACCAAGAACCTTTTGAAACAGTAGCACTTTCTCGTATGATAGATCAAATGATTCGCCACATACAATCTGCTCAAAAAGAGAATGCAAGCATTGGTGACTTAATTGCAGCTATTTTTGAAGAAAAACATTCATATGCTTTTTCAATTTTAGAACAACAAGAAATTTCAAGGGTAGATGTTTTAGAAATTATTTCACATGAAGCTGTGGATACTGATTCTGAAAATAAAGATGATAGTTTCTTAGGTAAATATACAGTTGACCTTTTAAAGGAAGCTAAAGATGGGAAGATAGACCCTGTTATTGGTAGATCAGATGAGATAGAAAGAGTGGTTCAAACCTTATGTAGACGTAAGAAAAACAATCCTCTTTTCGTAGGTGAACCAGGTGTGGGTAAGACAGCTATTGCTGAAGGACTTGCACTTAGACTAATAGAGCAAGAAGTTCCAGATATTATTAAGAACTCTTCTTTATTTGCTCTTGATTTAGGAGCACTACTTGCGGGAACAAAGTATAGAGGTGACTTCGAAAAACGTTTAAAAGGAGTTATGGATGAGATTAAAAAAGAAGACAACGCTATTTTATTTATAGATGAGATTCATACTCTTATTGGTGCGGGTGCGGTAAATGGTGGAAGTATGGATGCGTCTAATCAACTTAAACCTGCTCTTGCCTCAGGTGCTATAAAATGTATGGGTGCAACCACTTATGCTGAGTACAGAAATGTTTTTGAAAAAGACAAGGCATTATCACGTCGTTTTGCTAAGATTGATATTGAAGAACCTTCTATGGATGATTCATACCTAATCTTAAAAGGGATTCGATCTAAGTATGAAGAACACCATAAAATTAAGTATACAGACAAGTCTTTACGTTCGGCTGTTGAACTTTCAAAGAAATATATAACAGATAGATTCTTACCTGATGTTGCTATTGATTTAATTGATGAGGCAGGGGCTTCTTTTCACCTTCAAAAAAAGAAACGCTCTACTGTAACACCACATGATGTTGAAAGAATTATTTCAAAAATGACAGGTGTTCCGACGTCTCGTATGAGTGAAAATGACACAAGCAAGTTAAAAACATTAGAAGCTGATATACAGGTTCAAGTTATTGGACAAGATAATGCTGTGAAGCTAGTTTCTCAAGCGGTTAAGAGAGCTAGAGCAGGTCTTAATCCACCAGATAGACCTATCGCTTCTTTCTTGTTTTCTGGACGAACGGGTGTGGGTAAAACTGAGTTAGCAAAGTCTTTAGCTGAAACATTAGGTGTTCATTTTGAACGCTTTGATATGAGTGAATATATGGAAAAGCATGCTCTTTCACGCTTAGTGGGTGCGCCTCCAGGTTATGTTGGGTACGAACAAGGTGGTCTTTTAACAGAGGCTGCTAGAAAGCATCCATATATGGTTCTTCTTTTAGATGAGATTGAAAAAGCTCACCCTGACTTAATTAATATCTTACTTCAGGTTATGGATCATGGAAGTCTTACTGATAATAATGGATATAAGGCCGGTTTTAAAAATGTTATCGTTATTATGACATCAAATGTAGGGGCAAGTGAACGCTCTGTTATGGGCTTTAACTCAGACGCATCTCTTTCACGTAATGAAGCCTTAAAAGACTTCTTTACGCCTGAATTTAGAAATCGTCTTGACGCTGTTGTTGAGTTTGATCCATTAAGTGAAGAAGCTGTTGAAGGTATAGTTGATAAGTTTGTTGCTGAGTTAAACCTTCAGTTAAAAGCTAAAAAAATATCTGTTATCTTAACAGTAAAGGCAAAAAAATATTTTGCTGAAAAAGGTTATGATAAAGAGATGGGTGCAAGACCACTTAACCGTCTTATCCAAGATGAACTGAAAAATCCACTTACAGATAAACTTCTTTTTGATGCAGTACAAGGTCAAATTGAGGTTGATGTTTCTAAGGGCAAAGTTGTTTTAAATGAGATGCTGCCTGCTTGATTCAAATACCTTATATAGGAACAGAACTTTCTTTTCCTAGTGTTGAGTCTGCTACAGAAGATGGGCTTTTAGCCTATGGTGGTGATTTGAGCCCTCAAAGGCTTTTATTAGCTTATAGCAGTGGTGTTTTCCCCTGGTTTAATACAAATGATCCCATTCTTTGGTGGGCTCCTAATCCCCGTTGCATTTTATTTACAGATGAATTTATTTTTAGAAAATCTCTTAAAAAGCGCATGAAGCATTTTGAGATTAAGTATGATACTGCCTTCACTGATGTAATGAAGGAATGCGGTAAAATTCCAAGAAGAGGGCAAAAGGGTACATGGATAATTCCTGAGATGATAGAAGCCTATAAAACACTTCATGATATGGGATATGCCCACAGTATAGAAGCATGGAAGGACGAAACACTAGTAGGTGGTTTATATGGTGTGTCCATTGGAAGGGTATTTTTTGGAGAATCTATGTTTGCTAAGGTAAATGATGCTTCAAAGGTTGCCTTTGCAAGTCTTGTTCTAAGACTAAAGGAAGAAGGCTTTAAAGTGATTGATTGCCAAATTCATAGTGAGCATTTAGTGTCTTTAGGAGCAAGAGAAATTAGTCGACAAGAATTTATGAAGCTTATAAAGGCAGATATATGCAAGGAAAATAAGCCTTCAACTTGGATGTAAATGTAAAAATATCCTTTTATCATATTCAGAGGATGGCTTTAATGTTGAAGAAGCTGGTCTTATTAACATCACATCATTATCTCCAAGAGGAAAGTTTTTTCAACCTTTTTCTTGGCGTTTAAACACTGGCTGGGATAGAAATTATTTAAGTGAAAGTACCAAGTTTACTTCTAATGCTTCAGGTGGATTTACTTGGGCAAATGAGATAGGCTATGCTTATATTTTAGCAGATGCCGTATTTTACACTGACAAAGATTTAACAGTCGGTATTGGTGGGGTAGGTGGCTTAGTGGCTTATGAAGGAAGAGCTTTTAAGACCAATCTAGAAGTAACACAAAGAATCTTTGATACAGGAAATGATCAGCTTCTTTTTTTTGCCTCACAACATTATAGATCGTCTCAAAATATTTCTTTATCTGTCCTATGATTATTTAGAAAAATATACAGAAGACTGGAAGACGGTTAAACTTGAGTTTGATTATTTTTTTAACTTTATGAGTACATAATGATAAAACATAGTTTATATATATATAATAAGATTAATATTTAATATTAGTATTAGGAACAACCTTGTAGTATTTCCAAATTAAATAAAAAGGACAACTTCCAATGACTAAGAAAATTATGCTAGGGTTATTCGTTACAACTTC
>DTVI01000510.1 GCA_012963655.1 Sulfurimonas sp. | reverse complement strand
ACAATGATTAATACACCGTTGTTATGTCCAATATCAAAAAGCTTGGTGGTGTTGTCCAGGTTGATACTGAAACGGGTCTTGGAACGACGATTACGATTTCTTTACCTTTGACCCTTGCCATTCTTGATGGGCTGAACTTACGCGTGGGTAGAAAGGAATTTATCCTACCACTTTCGGTGATTATTGAGACGGTTCACCCCACTCCAGATATGATTAAACATATTGGAGATGAGAGCTCTGAGATGCTTATGCTACGAGATGAATTTATTCCTATCGTACGAATGCATGATGTGTTTAATATTCCCATAGAAAGCGATGACCATAACAATGGTGTATTAATCATTGTCCATTCGGCTACGAAAAAGGTGGCCATAGCTGTTGATGCGTTTATGAATCAGCAACAGTTTGTGGTTAAGCCGTTAGATAAGAACTTTCGTAATGCAAGAGGTATTGGCGGTGCCACCGTGCGCGGTGATGGTTCGATCGGACTGATAATAGACACGATGAACTTGATGAACAAAAACTAAACTAGGAGTGACTTTATGAATGCTACAATAGAGAGCAACCAGATGTTGACCTTCATTCTTGGAACAGAAACATATGGTATACAGATTAGCAAAGTAAGAGCGATTCTAACTTATCCTCCTATTACTGCTATTCCTGATGCCAGTGAATGGGTTAAAGGCGTTATTAACTTAAGAGGTGAGGTTGTACCGATTATCGACCTGCGTATCCGCTTTCGAACCAATCTTGAGCCAGAGTACACTGATCGCACTATAACCATCGCTGTGGAAACAGAGGACGACCGTATGATTGGACTTGTAGTTGATGAAGTTTCGGATATGGTAACAGTTGACCTTGAAAGCTTTTTCCAAGCACCTGACATGGGCTCGTCTATTTCGCCAGAATACATTAAGGGTCTTTTCCGTCAAGATGACAAGATGATCGTGATTCTTGATGTTGAAAGAGTCTTAGATATTACTGAGATGCAACAGCTCACAAGACATTCCCCAGACGATAATGATGATGTACTCAAAACAACATCTTGAACGTGTGCGTAAGCTTGCATATAAGCACATCGGAATTACACTTGGACCAAACAAGGATGCAATGATATCTAACCGTCTTGACAAGCTTAGGGACACTCTCAATAATAATAATGTTGAGGAATTACTTAACAGTATAGAACAAGGTGAGTATATTGATACCTTTGTCGCTACGCTGACGACAAACAAGACAAACTTCTTTCGCGAATCCTATCATTTCGATGATTTACGTGATCGGATTGCATCACATGTACAAAATAATAATGAATCTCTAAGCATCTATTGTGCTGCTGCCTCTACAGGTGAAGAACCATACTCTATTATTATGACCTTGGAGCACGCTAAAGAGCTACATGATAATCCTATGTTTAAGTATTCACTTCTAGCCAGTGATATTGATACGTCTGTCTTAGCTACATGCAAAAAAGGTATTTATGAATGGGAAAAAAGTGCTATGGATTTCCCCTCATGGGTTACACCGGAAAAGTATTTTAAACGCCGTGAAAATACGTCTAGACCAGGAGATTACTTGATTAAGGTAAAAGATTCATTACGAAAGAAGGTTGAGTTTGGAAAGATGAATCTCATGAGTGCGAAGTATCCATTCAGGGAGGCCCAGTTCGATGTAGTATTTTGTCGTAATGTGTTAATCTATTTCAATCAAGAAGACCAGCTCAGTATTTTGAAGAAGCTTTTCAGTACGCTCAAGATAGGAGGGACACTATATTTGGGTCACGCAGAGAGTCCACTTGAACTTGTACCATATATCGAACGCCTTGGACACAATATATTTGTTAAAACAAAGCACTACCTATGAAGATTATTAAAGGATATTCGGATTGCAGTATTAGATCACTCAAGGAACCTGATGCTACTAAGTACGTCTCAGGCAAGCGTGCACTGATAATTATTGTAGGAGAATTTGCTATTACCCATGATTCAGATAATCTTCCGATAGTGACTACATTGGGTTCATGTGTGACGGTGGTACTTTATGACAAAGTTGCAAAAATCAAAGGTATGAATCACTTTTTATTACCAGGTGTATGGGAACAAGGGGTGTCCTATCGTTATGGAGTGAATGCGATGGAAATGATGATGAATGAGATGTTTAAATTAGGCTGTAAGAAAAAGAACCTTATAGCCAAGATTGCTGGTGGCTCGGTTATGTTTCATAATTTCAAAGAGAAAATCGGTGAGAGGAATGTTGAATTTGCACGGTTGTTTTGCAAGAGGGAAGGGATACCTGTACTATCAGAACATGTTCTTGGGGATCAAGGACGAGTCGTGATGGTCGGCAGTGACTTTAAAACAGTTGTCAGGACATTTAATAACAGCATTAAAGAAAAAATGATTATGCTGGAAGAGAAAGCCAGTGAAAATGAGCTAGTTGAAAATGGACTACCGTGTGAAATAAACACAATTTGGAAGGGAGACCTGAACAATGTATGAAGTTATAGTAATTGATGATTCGCGCTTGATGCAAAAGATGTTATCTGATATGATTAATCGTCTTGAAGATTATCATGTCATTGATGTGGCTTCAGATGCTTACGAGGCAAGAACGCTTATAAAAAAACATGAACCAGACTTTGTGACGATTGATATTAATATGCCGAAGATGGATGGTGTGACATTTCTGAAGAACCTGATGCGATTGCATCCGATGCCAGCTGTTGTTGTATCGACTGACGTTTCACAACATCATCAGGTTTTTGATGATGGTGCAGTTGGATTCATCAAAAAGAAGGATATCGGAGAGAATGATGATATCTTCTTCAAACGGATGGAAGATATTATGCTGAGGCTCACTTTCTTAGTACAACGTTACCACGACAAAAAACCTTCAAATAAACGTCGCATAAGCTCTGAGTTAGATAGGGTAAAAAACCATCCTGACACACTTTTATTATCACGTCCTGCCAGAAAACCGGGAGAGAAGATTGTTGTCATAGGCACGTCTACTGGTGGAATAGAGACACTAATTACAATATTTAAAGAACTCAAACCACCCTTGCCCCCAATACTGATTACTCTGCATATTCCTTACGGCTTCTCCAGTAGTTTTGCACAGCGCCTCGATCGGCTATCCACTCTTGATATATGTGAGGCGAAGGATGGTCAGGATGTTAAACCTTCACATGTTTATCTCGCTCCTGGAAATCAACATATGCTACTTGAACGCATTAGTAATAAATATAAAATCAAATTATTAGATGGAGCGCGTATCAGTCGCCATAAACCTAGCGTAGACATAATGTTTAGAAGTGTGAACAATGCAACAGGAAGTTCAGCCATGGGAATAATGCTAACGGGGATGGGAGATGATGGGGTTATAGGCTTAAAGGATATGCATGACAGTGGTGCTTATACGATAGCACAGGATGAAGCAACATCTATTGTATATGGTATGCCGTGTAAGGCATTTGAAATTGGTGCAGTGAATAAAGTGGTTCCGCTTTATGATGTTGTTAAAGAGATTGAAGAATTTGCCCAGAAATAATCTGGAATTTCTTAATCAACTTTAATAATTATAATTCTCTACAAAAAAATATTTTAAGCCAATGACTCAAGACAATAGGAGTTGGCTTACTAAAATCCTAAGTATAGAGTTAGTAAAGATGGAAATGATTCGGTCACTTTTAGCTAAAGACTGTTTCATCATAAATATTTAAGAAAAAAGAAGCCCTTCTAGCTAAGAATATTGAAGTTATTACTAAGACAATAGAGCTTTTTTAACTTTGAAATCCATACAATCAAATAAACTTATACGGAACATTACTTTAACTGTTTAATAACAAGTTACTTTTAGACAAAAATGCTAAAATTACGCAATTAAAAAAAAAGGGCAACTCTGAGTGTATAGAGACCTTAGCCCTAAAAGGAATATTGTGAAAGTTACAGTAGAAAAGATAGACGATATAAACTATATTATGAGTGGAAATGTTGATAATAGCATTATCGAAGCTAAGGTTGCTGCATATAAAGAAGCTAACCCAGTTAAAGAGGGTGATGATAAAAAAAATACTGGTGAGCAAGACGCAGCTGGTGAAGTATTTAAAGATTTTATTGATGCTGGTATCAAAGAAGCTAAGCTAAATGTAGCGGACATCTTAGGCCAACCTGCACTTAAAAAGTATGAACAACAAACAGACAGTGTATATTTTGAAGTAGAAGTAGCTACAAGCCCTGTTATTAATGTAGACTCGATTGTTTATGCTGATATTGCTCCATCATATTCAAAGCCAACGGCAAGCCCCGAAGATGTTGAAGCTAAGCTTATGGAGTTTGTTAAGCAACAAGCTCCTTTTACAGCTCTAGAAATACCTAAGGCTATTGAAAAGGATGATGTAGCTGTTATTGACTTTACAGGTTTTATTGATGGAAAAGTTTTTGAAGGTGGTAGTGCTGAGAAGTTTAACATTAAGGTAGGTTCTGATAAATTTATTCCAGGATTTGAAGAGCAACTTATAGGTATGGAGTATAAAGAAGTTAAAGATATTATTGTTAGCTTTCCTGATAATTATTCTTC
Source organism: Sulfurimonas sp. (assembly GCA_012963655.1). GTDB lineage: Bacteria > Campylobacterota > Campylobacteria > Campylobacterales > Sulfurimonadaceae. The sequence goes on along the minus strand of DTVI01000510.1, from coordinate 9,778 downwards.
TGAAGACTTAGCAGGTAAAGAAGCTAAGTTTGTAGTAACACTTCATGAAATCCAAGAGCAGAAGGTTACAACACCAGATGATGCCTTTGCTCAAAAAGTTCTTAACAAGCCAGAAGCAACACTTCAAACGCTTAAAGACCAACTGTCAGAACAAGTGAATGCTGAAGAAATCTCTCAAATTTATATGAGTGAACTTAAGCCTAAGATTGTTGAAGCCTTATTAGCAGCGTTTGACTTTACCCTTCCGACAAATATTGTTGAACAAGAGATAGATGCAAAGGTTAGAGAAAAGACTAGAGACTTTGATGAAGCTCAGCATAAAGCATATATGCAAGACAAAGAAAAGTTCAATGAACTTAGAGAATCTGTACGTACAGAAGCTCAAAAGAGTATTAAGATGTCACTTATAGTAGAAGCTCTTGCTAAAAAAGAAGGTATTACTGTTGGTGAGCAAGAAGTTATTGGAGCCCTTGGTTACCAAGCAACAATGACGGGACAAGATCCACAAGCCTTAGTTAAATACTACCAAGACAATAACCTAATGGTATCTGCAAAGATGGGTCTTACTGAAGACAAGCTTTTTGGTGTTATTCTTGGATTTGATAAGGCATAAGCTTTATGAACAAAATAGAAGTATCCATAATACAAAAAGTTATAGATTGGGCAGGTGAATTCAATATCCCTGATCTAAAATGGATTGAGCATGACTCTTATAAAAAGGGTGGCTACTTCAAGGGTATTGCTAGAGATAAGGATGCCTTAGCTGAGCTGACTACTCTTAATCTTCTAGGATATCAACTACCTTTCTTACCCAAAGAACTTTTCCAGCTAACAAATCTTACAAGATTACATTTATCAGGAAATAAACTTTCTGAGATACCTTCAGAGATAGGACAGTTGATTAACCTAGATGAGATTTATATAGCAGGTAATCATTTAACCTCTTTGCCTGTTGAAATTGGTTCACTTACTAAGCTAAAAACATTAATACTTCCAGAAAATCGATTAACAGAGCTTCCAAAAGAGCTTGGAAACCTTGAAGAACTTGAGGTTTTAGAACTTGGTGGAAATAAACTAAACTCTTTACCACAAGAGATAGGAAAACTCACAAATCTAAGTAAGTTGACCTTATGGAAAAATAAGCTGAAAACTTTGCCAAAAGAGATGCAAGACCTTACGAATCTTAAAGAGCTTGATATTATGTATAACACCATTGGCTTAAGCTCAGAGAATATTCAATGGTTAGAAAAATTAATGGCTGAAGACTGCTCAGTTAATATATAAACGTATTTACAGATACGAAGTAAACCTAATGTTAAATTAGGTCTATCCCTCTTCTTTTATCCCCTTATTTATTATCACTAAAATGTATAAGATAGATATTGTTTAAGATGATTAGCTTATACTATAGTAAGGCCCTATCGTAGGAGGTGTTATTATGCAAAAAGAGATGAAAAAGAAACTAGAAACTATTATAGAACTTGTAAATAAGACAATGGTAGACCCTGACATAGACATTGATTATTGTATACCTGAAGTAGATACCACCTTGAAGGTCTGTGACCAATCAGGTGACCCTTATATCTTATTAACATACGTTGTAAGTGAATATACTAAACCTACCCGTAAAATTCTTTTAGGTCGTTCGACTCTTATGGGTACTGCTGAATATGTTGCTAATAATGTTACTCTTTCCATTATAGAGTTTAAAACTCAGATAGATTCTGTAGAGATAGGCTAAAGAATCTCTGGTGTAATTTAGGCTTTATGAAACAGTGGTTTAGCTATACTTTCATTATTAATTTAAGGAGGTATTATGCCTTACGATACAGTAGATGCAGAAAATATAAGAGTAATGGTTCATGACTTTTACTCAATCATATTAAAAGATGACGAATTAGGGCCTTTTTTCACTAGAGCTCTAGGAGATGACATAGAAAATGGAAAATGGCCTGAACATTTTCAAACCCTTCTTGATTTTTGGATTTTAATGATGATAGGTAGACCGGGTTATAATGGTGATCCTTTTCCTCCGCATGCCTTTTTAGGAAGATTAACTAGGGAAAATTTTGAGCATTGGCTAGTCCTTTTCAAAGAAGTAGTTTACCGATTATATACGCAAGAAATTGGAGATAAATTCTACAAAAAAGCTACCATCTTAGCCGAGCAGTTTATAGATAACCTTGGTATAGATGATGAAGATGATGACTAGTAAACCTATAAAACAGCACCCTCTAGATGAATGCTTTTGTTTTATTGAGATATAGGCTCTACGCAGTTAATAAGGGGTGAGATATTTAGTCTCATTAACCCATTTCTACAGAATCAATTTCCCCTTTAAACTCTTCAATAGAAAAAGTTACTTGATTGGCTATTGACTCAGGTGTATTTCTTTCAAGAACGGTATCTCTTAGACGGATTTTACGTGAAGGTTTATTATAATCACCCACAACATAAGTCACTAAGATATATGGATCATCCAAGACATCAGAACCGTGGAGTTTTATATCCATCTCTGGCATGAAGTAATCAATATCGATATCAGGGTCTACCATTGCCTTATTGATAAGGTGCATAACTTTTTTTAGCTTATCTTCAATATCTCTTTTAGCCATCACAACGATTTCTGGATGGTCCACTATGGCTAAAATTTTTACCAACTTTTCTCTAATTTCTTTTTCTAAAACAACTTCTTCGGGGTCGTTTAAAAGGGCAACCACTTCTTCTAGTTTTTCTTTAATAACTGTTTTCATGATATTCTCCTCATAAAATTGTATTGCTAGCTTAAGTTTTTATTTTTTAAATAAAAACTCTTAGCCCATTTGAATGTCATCCATTTCATCCTTAAACTCTTCAATGGCAAGGACAACATGTTTAGTAAAATCTTCAGGGCTACTTTGTAGGGCAGTTTTTCCTAAACTTACCTTCCGCGTTCGTGTGGTATATTCATCTTCACTATATCGTAGTAAAATATGTGGAGTGCTTAATATATCGCAGTTCTGTGACATAGGTACTGCTCCAGGTATACAATATTCAACATCTACATCAATGTCAATTATTGAGCTATTAACGAGTCCAACAATTTCTTGCATTCTTTCTTTCAAGTGATTCTTTGTTTGGACAACTTCTTGTGGATTACGTAGAAGTGTTAGCACTTTTTCTAATTTAGCTTCAACTTCTTTATCTAGTACCACCTCGTCTGGATCATTAAGAAGTTCTACAACTTCTTCGAGTCTTTCTTTAATTTCTCTTTGCATGATAATTCTCCTAATTCAGCTAGCAAATATTTTAATACAATCTTATATTCCATTAGAAATATCAATTGTAAAATGACACTTTAAAGACTACGTATAAGCTTTTCATAAATAATCTCTAATAAAGTCTTTATTGAGCACCATACTGACGTGAATCAATCTCTTCCATAAATCGTTCTAAAGAAAAGGTGATTAGGTTAGCCAAGTCTTGTGGCTCTTTTTCAAGATAACTTCGCGTTAAAGGCATATGTTGTATATGAGCTGCTTGGCCATCAGATGCATAGGCAAATTTAACATAAGGGCCTCCGGAGTCGCCATTTCCATCTGCATTATCTGTTACTAAAACCCCAGGAATAAAATAATCAATATTCACATCAGGGTCTACTGCGATCTTGTCAACGAGTCCTACTACGGCCTGTAGCTTCTCTTTTTGTTCGACTAACATAAGGTCCTCCTTTAAGGGCAGTTATGCACACATATAAAGGGATAAAGTAATGTCTTGGAATATATATCTAGTCCATAACTAGATTGGGCATCTTCAAAATCCCTACCATTCAAATAATAACTAAATAAGTTAAACTAATAATACTTGAACAAAAATCAATGCAAAATCTTAAGAATAAAAAAAGTTAAAAGGAAGTATTGAAGGAACAAGATATAATGCCCTTAATAGTTAGAATCGAAATATAGATTTCAAAAGGACATGAAATGAGTGAACAAGAAAAAATATTAGAAGCCTTACAAGAGCTTATTATGGAGATCTTAAAAAGTGGTTCAGCCTCAGCAGAACAAGGACATAAACTTGATGAACTTGAAGCCTCTCTCTTTAAGCAGAAGTGTTTTAAAAAGACCAGTCATACTGAATATGATATTCAAGGTGAAGAAATAGCAGGTCTGTTTTACAAGGGTGATTTTACCCAAGCAATTGATAAACTATATGAGTATAAAATCACCTCGAAGGACTTTTTTGGATTTGTACAATACCATTTTGATGAAGATGATGATAAAGAGTTATTAGAGAAGTTTACGGATGAATTGATAGCAAAAGCACATATAGATTATGACTTGAAATGTCAATCTAAATAGTCAATCTTCATAAGTTTTTTTGCTCAAGGTCTTATATCCATATTCTATTAAATTGTAATAAATATTTGATACAATAGATTCTTACAAATTAAATTTCTAGGCTTGAACTAATGATGCTAGATACGCATATTAAAATACTTTATAAACATGTTAATACATTAAAATCTACCCGTCAAGAAGTTGTCCATAATTGGGTAGATCAAAAACTAATCAAAGATATTTTGATTCGTCATGATATCAATATAGAACTCTTCATAAATTATTATGCGGTAGGAGTTTTTGACTACTTTATACAAGTTATTGAAGGTCTTACAGAACTGGGTGCCTGTCCAATTATGGAAGAGTTTTTAGAGTATCTTAAAAACAAAGACATACATGCAGATGAACTTTTTATCCTTTGTAGTCACTTTAAAAAATCTATTATCGATAGTACTTACACCCATAATATTAATACACAAAAAGTTTTTGATGCAGTTAGCTTTTTATTTGATGCGAATTTTTCAGGAATTTTAAAACTTTATACTGATACCATTTATCAAAAAGAGCAGGTGATTGTCAAAAACTTAGCATTTTTAAATGAGTATACAAATGCTATTGACAGCTCAGCTATCGTAGCCAAAACAGATACTAAAGGCATAATTACTTATGCAAATAAAATTTTTTGTAGGGTGTCTGGTTATGAGAAACAAGAGCTTATAGGGGTCAATCATAATATCGTTAGGCATAAGGATACAAGCAAAGCATTTTATCAAGATATGTGGAAAGAAATTAAATCCAATCATATCTTTCAAGGTACCATTAAAAACAGAAAAAAAGATGGTAGTACCTATTATATTGATCTGACAATTGTTCCCTTAAGTGATCCTATGCAAGGGGTGTTAGAGTATATAAGTATCGGGTATGACGTGACGAAACTTGTGAGTGCTAAAGAAGAAGCACATCAAGCATCTATGGCAAAAGAACGATTTCTATCTGCTATGAGTCATGAGATTCGCACACCTCTTAATGCTATTTTAGGTTTTGTTTCTGTATTAGAAGAACAAAATAAAGATGAACTAGGGCAACATTATCTTAGTATTATCTCTCGTAGTGGTAAACAGTTACTGCATCTTATTAATGATATTTTAGATTTTTCAAAAATTAATCATTCTCAAATAAAAATTCATAATGAAGTTTTTCACACACATGAAACCTTCTCCCATCTTATTGATCTTTTTAGTCAAAGTGCGAAAGAAAAGTCTATTGTTTTTAAGGCGGAGCTTTCAAAAGATATACCTAGTTATATATATGCTGACCTTATGCGCATACAGCAAATCATCTCTAACCTTTTGAGTAATGCTATTAAATTTACTGAGAATCATGGTGAAGTTCAGATATCAATCACTAATGAAAAAAGAAATCTAATCATCAAAGTTAAAGATAATGGTATTGGTATTTCTAAAGAAAATCAAGATAATGTTTTTAAACCCTTTATTCAAGCTCAAAAAGATCATGAAGGTACAGGCTTAGGCTTGGCAATAACTCGTGAACTTATTACAGCGATGAAGGGCCAAATAAACTTAGAAAGTATCCAAGGAAAAGGTTCTTGCTTTACGGTAAGTCTACCTTATGAAGTGGCTCATGAAGATGTTGTATTGGGATTGAGAAAAGAAGGTAAAGATGAAAAGAAGTTTTTTAATGCGCATATACTTGTAGTAGAAGATAATAGGGACAATCAAGAGCTTATAGGGTTGTTTTTAAAAGGTTTCGGTATAAGTTTTGATATGGCATCAGACGGTGAAGAAGCATTTAATATCTTTAAAGAAAAAAAATATGATATGATTATTTTAGATGATGAAATGCCTAAATATAAGGGCTTTGAGGTGGCTTTTAAAATTAGAGAAGAAGAAAAAATGCATTCATTAAAAGCAACGCCCTTACTTCTTTTAAGTGCAAATGCTACACCGGAGGTTCAAGAACGGGCTCTAAAGCATGGTTGTGATTACTTTTTAAGTAAGCCCATTGAGCAAAAAGAACTTCAAAAATTTTTTAGCACATACTTTGAAACTGTCTCAGCTCAGGATACAAGGGTCTTAGCCAATAGACTATCATTAGATGAAGAAGATATTACATTTTTATTAGATATTTTTAAAAAGAATCTCGGTCCAAACCTTGAGAAATTACAGATATCCATTGATAGCAATAATTACATAGATATTGCTATGATGGCACATAAAATTAAGGGGAGCAGTTCTAATTTTCATTTTCAAAAACTTGTCCAAATCACTGGAGATATGGAACACCAAGCCTTAGAAAGTAAAGAAATAAATTATCAAAGTTTATTCAAGGCTCTTATTGCTGAAATTAAGCATTTAGGGTTTTAGGCATCTTTTATAATATAACCTTGGCCTGAGCTATTATTTATAATCTCTGTAGGTAGTTTAGTCCTTAGTCTCCAAATTAGTGTTCGTACACTATTGTAAGTGGCGCTATCATCATCCCATATGTAAGCAATTATATGTTCAAATGAGACGGTATGACCGATTTGCGATAAAAGAACTTGAATAGCCATCTTTTCTCTTTTCGTTAGTTTTATAATATTGTTTTGGTAGCTTAGTTCTAAATACTCATGCTCAAAAACATATCCATTCCCAAATTCTTGATTTTTTATAGAAGCTTCTTTTTTATGAGCAAAAAGTTTTTCTAAACGTTCATTAGCCACATTTACTTTTTGCAAAGATATTTTTTGCTCCCGAGACTCTTGGAATTTCGCCAAAGCCATCTGAATAGTTGTATGCAAAGACTTTGGCTCAAAAGGTTTAACCAAATACCCATAAGGCTTTGTTTCCTGAGCTTTTTTTATAAACTCTGATTCACTATGAGAAGATAAATAAATAAAAGGAATATCGCATGAATTTGAAATAAATCTTGCCAATGAGATACCATCACTATCTTCATCTAAACTAATATCAAGTAAGATAAGTTCAGGCTCATAAATTTTTATTTTATTACGAGCTTGCAAGGTATTATTAGCAATTTCTACAACATCATAATTAAGTTTTTTCAAACAAAATTTAAGATGTTGGGAAGTAACTTCATCATCTTCAACAATTAAAATTTTATGTATATTCATTTTTTCCTCATTCTTGTCTTTAGTGAGAGTATCACAAAGTTATTTTAGAAAAGATAAATACATGGGATCTTGTGATAAGAATGATATTTTTTCCTTTGATAATTAAATGCTGAAACCTTTAGCTAGACATTATAAATAAATTAAGTTTACATGTTTAATTAGAAATCACAAGAACATAATGCTAAAATGCGGAAAATGTTTTATGGAGAGTTTATAATATGGCTGATGATAGTAAAAAACTTTATATGGAAATACAAATGGAGGAGCTTAAGGCTTCTCTTTTAGATGGTGACGAAGACGAAGATCTAGACCCGTTAGAGCAAATGATGAAAGAACAAGCTGCTTCTAAAAAGACGAAGGTTAATGTTAATAGCGAAAAAGAAAAAGAGCTTGCTAAGATGTATATCGATGCTTATGCGTATGAACAAGAGTTAGAACTTTTTGAAGAAGAAATTGCCGTTGTAAAAGCAAATGACTTAAAAGACATTGCAACAGCCTTAAGAACAGAATTTCCTGAGGTTAAAAGAGACTACGAAGCTGAATTCAAAGAATCTCTAATAATAGCTTGGACACATAATGTAGACGTTAAACAATTGCGTCCTCAAGAGCAACTAGACCTTATTAAAAAGACTGAGTTTACAGAGGTTGTAAAAGCCTTTGAAACATCATTCCCTGATTATAAGACTGATTTTGATGTTACCTTTGAAAAAGAAGTAAAACTCGTATTAGTTAAGAAATTGGAAATGCTTATAGGCATAAAAAAAGATGAGATAGAAGAAGAACTAGATGTAATTTATATAGCCGGGATTAAACCAAGTTACGTAAAAAGAATCTACAAACAAGTAAATGGCTTGTGGAAATAATCTCTCACATACACAACTAAAAATTAAACATAATAACTGAGACTATCCTATATATCAGGATGTCCTCAGTGTAGTAAGACTTATTTACCTAAGTTTTTTTTATATCACTCCTCCTTCACAAAATTTTCTAAAAATGATTCTTCAAATCCAGATTTTCTACTTAATAATTTTTCATATGAAAGAGAAAACATCGAGGGAAAACTATTAAATGAAATATTAATTAGCTTGGATGCAGATTGAAAAGAGTTTGGAAATAGAGCAATATCTTCAAAAGAATTATGGCCAATAGAAATAATAACAAAATATGGATTATTACCTAGATCAAGAGATATAGGACGACCTTAAGACTATATTGAAGAAACTAAAAGATCAAATTTAGAAAAAGAAAGTGGCCATTCATCAGCACCAAGAGGGATATGTTTTTTTTGATTTTTCAATGATTTAATATGTTTATAACTAAAGTTTATATAATATGAAAAAAATAAATAAGGTATTCAAAATGATGAAAAAAGTTTTACTCTTACTTATCATTACATTTGTTGCTCAAGCAAAAATGTATGAGGGATGTGGGATAACAAAAAAAGATGCATTGATTGAGTTAAGTGGAACAATTAATTCTTCTGTTTCGAACTCTTTTACTGTAAATATAGAAGAAACTAATGAGAACTTTTCTAAGCAAGTGAGTGCAAAAAGTCATGTAAGTACTAACTTGGACCTTGTGGATATTACATTTAAAACAAGTACTAACAATACTAAAGACAAATACTGTGCTAATGTTACATCAAAAGATCAAATTAAACATGCGCAAAAGTCTTATCAATCAATTCGTAACTATTCACTTGCCTTAGCGCCAAGTAATGAAACAGATAAGATAAATACCTTAGGAAAATGGATAGAAAAAATAGACAAGACATTGAACTTAATTAATGTTTTTTCTGATGCCTTGTCTGATGAAGATAAAAGTAATATCTTGAAACAACATAAACTTTTTATTGATGTAAGAACTAAGTTAATATTAAAACATAAAGATGCCATTTGGAAGGCCTGTGGCAAAAATAAGTCGGAAGCTTATACAGCTTTAAATAATATGATATTTTCTAAAAAAGGGGAGGGCTCTTTTTGGTCAAAGATAATTGATTTTACTAAAGAAGATACGAGAGAAGTTGTTTCAAATGACATTTCTTATATTAAAAATAAAGATAAAACCTGTGCTGTCTTAGAAAAAACAAAGTTATTAAGGAAGGTACTTTTCCTTTATGAGGCAGTTACTGAATTTTCACAGAAAAAACTTCCAGAAGATGAACTGCAAAAATATACAAATATAAATGAGTGGTTGAATGATATTTCTAAATTGCAAGAACTTATGGTCTTATTCCCAAAGAAGTTTACTAAGGTGGAGCATAAGGTACTCGTAGATAAAAGAGCCTCATTAAAAAAGTACCAAGCAACATTAATTCCTCAGT
>DTVI01000509.1 GCA_012963655.1 Sulfurimonas sp. | reverse complement strand
TCACAACAAAAACTTCTTGAACGTGAAGGAACACTGGCTTCTTTATACATGGAAACTAAATGCTAATAACTTTATTATTGCATCTATTAAAGCTACAAGTAGTGATAGAGATGGGGATGCAAGAGACTATTCTCAATCAGAGCTTAAAATAGGGCATCTTTTTAATAATGCAAACTGGTTGATTGCAAGTAATGTTTTTGCTTCTACTAGTGTGTATGATGAAAAAAATCCAATTTTTGATGAATATCAAGATGCTAAGACTCTAGGGGGTAGTATTAACCTTACTTACAAGAAGCCATTTGGCTGGGAAGACTGGAACTTAAATATGGGTGTGGTCGCTGTTCAGTCAAACTCAGACATTGAATTCTATGATAGCTCTTTAGTTATTGGAACTTTCGGATTTGTTTACGTATTTTAAATCTACTAAGACAGAGCTAGACTCTGTCTTTATTCTTCTTTCTTAAGTATTCACCATTCTTAACTCAACACTCTCTACCATAAATATATGACTTAAATAAATCACAAAAAACAGTGGAAAAAATATGCCCACAAAAGGGATAAGTGTAAGTATGTACATAAGCAGTGTACGAAGACGAATTTGATTTCCAACCATTACCTTAATTTGTTGATATTCTTTCTTTGTATTAATGCTTGAGCCCACATCAAAAACTAACATCTTATGAAAGAAGTAATAGGCAGGAATATTAAAGGCGATAATATTAAGCAGAGGAATAAAATATAAGGGGATAAACACTATATACAAGATAATCATAATAAGAAGAGATTTGAGGGTATACCAAAGCGTACTAGAAACAGAGCCATGTCCTTTGATCTCTAAGGGTGGATAATGTCGTGATTTTAGTTTTGCAATGACTAAGGGGGTGAAAAAGCCCACAATAATAACGGCAATGATAAGGGCTAAAATCAATATAAAATAACTCGCAATTAAAAAGACGACTTTTTCAATAACCCAACGTAACCATGAGTACTCCATCATGCTACTTAAGATGTCAGAACTTTGTAGGGATTCAAAGAGTGAGATAGGATTTATGTCTAATAATGAAGTGCTAGAAGCATTTTCATCATAAGAGATATCAAAAGAGCTTTCAGAATGGCTTGATGTTTTATCGCTGTATTGTGTCGTTGTTTTCTCAATACGTACAGCATTCATATTATCATTAAGTGTTTGCATTGCATAAGTTAAGAGACCAAATAAGATAACAAGAGTAATAAACAATGGCATAAGAGCTAGACTAAGAAAGTAAGGGGTGAAGAAGTCTTTTAAAGACAGGGCAAAAAGTTTTTTTTTCTTTAACATGGGGTGTTCTCCAAATTAGGTAATAGTATAAACAGGAATTTCTGCTTGAGAGTGACGTTTAAATTGTAAGGCTGAGGTATGTAAACCTACGCTCACATAAAGAAGCGTTTTCTCTCTTATATATAAACCCTTATTAAAGGGTTGATAATGCTTTAAAACCCTTGCAAAAGGATAAGCATCAGCATTATGGCTATGGGCACTTAACATGATGTCAATACGAGTAGTTTTAATAAGAGAAATATCCTTAGGTTGATGGGCTAATAAAATTGTACTGATTTCTTCATCTAAGGAATTAAAAAGTGTATTGATGGGACGTTTGTCTTTTTTACTCAAGGCTGACTTATGTGAAAGCCCTACTACCTGTAAGGGGGTGTCATTAAAAATAAGGTGGGCACAGGCATTATCAAGACATAAGATATGTGCAAGTGCTAATTCTTTTTTTAATGCCTTTAAGCCAAAAAGAAAGTCATGATTTCCACTAACATAATATGAAGGTGCATGTAGTCCTTTTAAGCATGAAAGTTGCAATTTTACTTTAGAGGTAAAGCCTTTAATAATATTTCCCGTGAACACAACTAAATCTGGATGATATTCATTGACTTTAATAATGAGTTGGCGTAGATAGCTTGGGTCCATTTTTTTAGAGATATGTAAGTCACATAGATGAATAATACGTAGACCTTTTAGTTCATCTGCAAAGTTTCCTGCTTCAAGGTGAATTTCTTTAAAGGGAAAGGACATTAAATGTTGTCTTGAATAAGTGCAATAAGTTCAAAGGTTTCTTCACTATTAAGTTTGCCTTTTTTGAGAAACAAGATTCTTCCATCCTTATTAAATAAAACGATGTTGGAAATATCATCTTTTAAGTCCCACTTCTTAACAAGAATAGATTGTAAGTCTTTAACATATAGAGTGTCTGGATATTTTTCTTGCTTATTTTTTAGGCTATCAGAGGAAAAGGCCTCTCCTGAGACCTTGGATCCCTTATCTTTGTCTAAAACGATAAGAGGGGGAAATTCTCCCACTTCTAAAGCAAGGCTTATACTTAGCATGGACAAGCTTAAGGCTATAAACCTCGTGAAAATATTCATTTTAGATATGTGCATTTATCTCTCCATAGCTGAGTTTAGTTTGGGATATTATACCAATAAAAAGTTGAATGGTGACTTTGTAAAGATAAGATTTATAAGTTAACACTATCTTATCTAAAAGCTATACTTTTTAGCTTTATGCTGTTTATGATTAGCTCTTTTCATATTTTGTTATAAGAACATGTTATCATAATACCTCACAAAAGATAAATATATCTTAGATTAGAAAGATAGGGATGGGTATGCATAATTATAGATTTCTAATTTCAGGTAAGGTTCAAGGGATTTGGTACCGAAAAACAGTATCAGATAAGGCCAGACTACAAGGTTTTAGGGGTTATGTTAAAAACCTTTCTGATGGACGGGTTGAGGCAGGTGCTCACCTAAAAGATGATGACTTTTCTCTGTTTATTTCTATCTTAGAAGAAGGTTCTTCTGATTCTAGGGTAGATAATATAGAATAATTTGAGTCTAATGAAGAGTTTTACGAAGAATTTATTATCAGAGACTAGAAAGAGCTTAGGCTTATTTTTTAAAACCCTCACGCATGCCCTTAGACATCTTTTGAAATTTTGTTTGAGGTTGGTCTTTGTCATCACTCATTTGATGCCTATTAGTGGTGGGCAGAACCAAGGCTAATAAGATAAAAATAAGAGAGAAAAGTACCGAAGATAGCACGGTTAAGACAAGTTTTAGTTTAAAATCAATCATCTTCTCTCTTTTTATATAAGTATATCCTACTTTTGCCTTATTAGCCTAAATCCAATGTTATAGGAGGTAAAGTCATTAACATTGGTGCCACGGTGTGAAAGACTGATTTCTTGTGAGGTTGAAAACCATGAACCCCCTCGCATAACTTTTAAGTTTTCTTCTTGGGGGAGAAGATTATAGTTTTCACTATAAGAAGAAGTCCATTCCCAAACATTTCCGGCCATGTCGTATAATCCCCAGGCATTTGGTTTTTTTCCACCAATAGTATGGGTGACTCCATTTACATTGGTCTTCATCCAAGTATAATCATGAGCATTTTGAAGAGACTTGTTCTTCCAGAAGCGTTTTTTTACACCCGAAGTATCTTCATCTCCCCAATAATATTTTGTGCTCTGTCCGGCTCTTGCTGCATATTCCCATTGTTCTTCAGTAGGAAGTGTATATATATTCCCACTGACATCACTTAGCCAGGCCGCGTATGCATTGGCATCGTCCCAGCTTATACCCATAATAGGTTGGGTGTCAGTTGTCCAATTAGGAGGTAACATTCTTTTTTTCTTGCTTGTGGCTAAATATTCTCGATATTCAATGTTAGTGACCTCATAACGACCTATATAAAAGTCCTTTTTAATCTTAACAGTATGAAGGAGCTTAATGAGATTAAGCCCTTTTTATTTCACACGAAACCTATCTCAAAAGGGTTAGCATAACTGGAATCAATAATTATGATATTTAAACGTGA
>DTVI01000508.1 GCA_012963655.1 Sulfurimonas sp. | reverse complement strand
ATGTCTCAGAAAACGATGTGGACAACTTAGCAATGGGAAAATCTTCTGGAAATGCAAAACCTTTATAAAAACAAATAATTCCGTCTTCTTTTCTTACCGATATCATCTTTCACATTAAACAGGAATCCCTCACTTGTAAGTGATTAGGATTCATGTATACTTTGCTTTCACATTCACAGGTACAATTTTGAATAGCATTTGGGATATAAAAAGAAAATATAATTTTGAAGCTTTATTCTATGACATTACTCTCCTTAAACAAGATTTTTCTCCCCGAAACACGGAAAATTTTAGGATTTAAGAGAACATGGTCAGATAAAAATGGCAAAAGACCTAGCACACTTACTATGATCAACCTTGAATCAGTCTAGAACAATGTCAATTGAATTAGACAAGCAAATACTTGATGCAGTTAGAAAAAAGCCCGGTCAGAAAGCCAAGGAAATTGCTATAACGTTTGGTGTTGAACGAAACATTGTAAACTCCGCACTGTACAGACTTAAGAGCAAGCTAAAACAAGATAGAACTTACCGGTGGTTTCCGAGAGGTGACACTGAAGAGGATTCGCAGGACCAAACACATAAGAAAGCCAATACAGTGCTGGCCAATCTCTGTCGATACTACCTTGACTGCCTCAGTCACGATGATTTAGGTGGAGTCAGTGAGTTTGCAACCGACAAATACGATGATCCAAAGTACGTCGAACTTGGAGTATTACCAATGTTTGATGAAGATGAGAATGATCCGTTCGCAACTGATGAGGGTGGGAAACTACTAGGGCGTGTTCGTCGTGATCGTAATAAGCAGATAATATACCTTGGTTATCCAGTACGCCTTAACCTGATCCGTTCGAAAAAAGGCTGGGAAGGACTCTTTGTTGAGCCGATTCTACTCTTTGCTTTTGAAGATGCTGACAGTAGCTATAGCAGATTAACGCTGGCGGACGAATTGCCACAGATAAACTTTCGTGCTTTGCGAGCTTTGTCAAACGCTGGGGACAGCAATTTAATGGAAGAAGTAATTCAAATAGTAGATGAGCTCGGACTAGCAAATATCGAAGATGATCAGCCTGAAATTGATGATTTACTGGCTCGTTTACGTGTTCGGATTGGGATTGGCAAGAGGATTTGGATCCTTACAAATTAAGTCAGGGGACTCCTTTACCCCTTTTGAAACAGCAGGGAATCTATAACCGTGCAATTCTAATCGCGGCAGAACGCTCCCCTTACACTAAAGGTCTCGAATCCGAACTAAAGTTGCTACAAACAGTTGAAGAAAATAAGTATCAAAGCACCTCGTTGGGGGTATGGCTTAGTAAGGAAGATATTGAATCTCCAACGGCAAATCAACAGCCTCTGTTAGAAGTTTTGCCTCTAAACAGTGAACAGAGGCAGGCAGTCCGGCAATCCCTTTCAAATCCACTCACAGTAATTACTGGACCTCCTGGAACAGGAAAATCACAGGTGGTTTCATCAATTCTTGTTAACACTGCTTGGCAAAATAAGACTGTACTTTTTGCCAGTAAGAATAACAAGGCTGTAGATGTCGTTGAAGCTCGCGTCAACTCTTTTGGTCCGAGACCAATACTGCTCCGTGTCGGACCAGGTCAATACCAAAGCCGTTTGGCTGAATATATTGTTTCTTTACTGGCTTTGAGGGCTACAGAGGATGACCAAGCGCGATATTTTGAGTTTGCCGCCTCTCACAAAAAACTTGAAGAGAAATCAGAAATGCTTGTTGAGGAGATGGACAAGTTAATTTCTCTTCGTAACGATGTCGACCTCTTAGAACAGCAGGTACAATCAGCTCGTGAAGATGTGGGCGATGATGTTTTTCAAAATGTTAAGAATATCAATTTTGAAGAACTGGAGCAAGATGCTATTGATGAAGCAGATAAATCAAAACAGTCATTTCTAATACTTCTTATCTGGTCTTTAATTCGCAATATATTTTTCGAGCAAATAAACGAGAAGAGGGAAGTATTTCTGAAACATTCAATTCAAATTGGATTACCAATGCCGCAGGAAGAAGCAGATGTTAATTCTATAGAAAAATGGATCAATTACCGGAACCAATTGAGCACTCGATTAGAACAACTTAAAGAAGTTTCTGAGTATTTTGGAGAACTTAAAGCGCTAAGCAATTCGCGACCATTAGAAGAACTGAGCAGACAGTGGAAGTTATTGACGGATGACTTATCAAAAAACTCAGAACTATTGTGGGAGGCATGGCTTAGGCTTCAACCAACACGTTTGAACAAGGAACAGAGGAAACTTCTAGGTGACTACAGCTCACTATTACAGATCATCGTATCTGCAAACGAAGAAAGTAAAAAACTTGGAAAAGATTTTTTCAATAGATACTACAAACTGTCATCACAGATTAGCTCAATTCTCTCCTGCTGGGCAGTAACCTCGCTTTCAGCTAGAGGAAGGATACCATTTGATCCAAACTTTTTTGACCTTCTGGTTATTGATGAGGCCAGCCAATGTGATATATCCTCAGTCTTACCGCTTCTGTACCGTGCTAGCCGAGTTGTAATAATCGGCGATCCAAAACAACTTCGGCATATCAGTACACTGTCTAAGCAACAGGATCAGCAGCTTCTTAGCAAGCATGATTTAGTTAACGATTTTCCGGGATGGGCCTACTCTACTAGATCCGTATTCGATCTTGCTAGTAGCTTGTGCAGAAGCGAAGACATAGTTGAGCTAAGAGATCATCATCGCTCACATGCTGATATCATAGAATTTTCAAACGAGTATTTTTATGAAGGCCGCCTTAGGATGGCAACAAGCTATGACAAATTGCAGAGTCCGAACATAAAAGAAGCAGCCGTTCGATGGATTGATGTCAAAGGCAAAACTTTTCGTCCCGGAACTGGAGGTGCTTTAAACGAAAAGGAAGCTCATGCTGTTGTCGATGAGATTGCTCGCCTAGTGAACCAAGGATATCGTGGTAGCATAGGTGTAGTAAGCCCCTTCCGTGCACAAGCAAATCGCATCAGGGACTTGGTACATTCCTCAGATGGTTTAATAGGCCGTTTGGGAGCGGGAAATTTTCTAGCAGATACTGTACACAGATTCCAGGGGGATGAGAGAGATGTAATGTTTTTTTCTCCTGTTGTGTCATCAAATGTAACTCCTGGAGCACTAGGTTTTCTCCGTAACAACCCCAACCTATTCAATGTTGCGATTACTCGCGCACGAGCAGCTCTTATAGTCGTCGGTGATAGAACAACAGCTTTAAACAGTAATGTAGAATATCTGTCAAAATTCGTCAACTACATTGACAATATTGGAGATATAAGTCAAACATCACAGAATACTAAAATAACTGATTTTGGTCCTGAATATCCAGATGTATCCAGACCGGAGTCGGTTTCTGATTGGGAGAGAAAATTCTATAAAGATTTATATAATGTTGGTGTATCATCGATCCCACAATATAATGTAGAAAAGTACGTGCTTGATTTTGCAATCATAAAAGATGATAGGCGATTGAATATAGAAATTGATGGTGAGAAATATCACCGCAATTGGGACGGAGAATTGTGTCGCAGGGATCAGATAAGAAATCAACGGATGATGGAGTTAGGGTGGGATGTGATGAGGTTTTGGGTTTATCAAGTAAGAGATGAACTCGACCAGTGCTTGGCAAGAGTGCAAAATTGGATAGCAAACTGAAAGGCTATCTGGAAGTTAATTTAGTAAAAACATGTAGGAATTTTGTAGTTATTAATAATTTGTTTTCTAAGACATTTACTAATCTTTAGTCTCAATCAGAGACCAGCAGAGACAATTTCTACATTATTGGAATAAAATATAAATTCATTATTGCCACATGTCCCCGAATATGGCCTGTTTTTGTAAGCTAATGGCACAAAATT
>DTVI01000507.1 GCA_012963655.1 Sulfurimonas sp. | reverse complement strand
TTGGCAATATCAAAGGTTCTAAAAAGTGAAAAATTAAGGTTGGGATCATAATACTTTACAACGGCAGCAAACTTTTTATCATCATAATCGCATAAGCCTACAATAGTGGCTTGCTCCTTATGTATGTCTTCAAGAACTTTAATAAAAACATTAAGTCCATTTTTGTTAAAAAATACAACTCTTTTTAAAGAGACTAATAAAATATCGAGTTTTAACATCTTTGTTGCATGTATATCTTCCATATTCATCATTTGAGGGGCAGTTGTCCCATCAAGAAATCCTTGGGGACGAATGACACCAATTCTATTCTTTACAACCGCTCTCATGATTCGTCCATCATAAGTGACTGGAACTCTTCATAAATGTCTTCTACAAAATCTATATTAAAGTCTAGAAAATCATTTAAACCTGATTTAACACAAACAGGCTGAGATAGTTGGTAAAAAAACAATAAATGCATCCACTTCGCTAGCTCAAGTATCTGAGGATCCTTTTCATCAGTTTTCCCACTTGAGGCCAAAACAATACGAGAAATAAGTTCTGGCATTTCCCAAGTTTTTGCAATCTCATCACATAAATTATATAAGCTCATACCACTGAGCCTTTGTAATATGGTGCTGTAATCAATCTCTTTAAGACCACGAAGTAAAAGTACATCGTCTTTTTTGTCTTTAAAGAGTGCCTCACAAACAATGATAGAAGCAGAGAGCAAAGATATAGATGAATAAATAGTCTTATCGTTTATGTCTTTATGTTCTAGAATTTTTTTCCAGAAAACACTTAATGTATTTTGTACCTCACAAAAGTTTTTTTCATTTAAAACAAAAAGTTCCCATTTCTTTGGACTTAAAAGAGAAATCATATAATTATAAATAAGTTGTTCTGCTTGGGCTAATCCTAGGACACCAAATATTTGTCCTAAGTTCTTAAGATCATTTTGAAAACCAAAGATGGGCTTGTTAACAACATTTTGAAGATAAAGCTTTAATGCAGGGTCGTCATTAGCTACACTCGCGGCCTTACTAAGTTCCCCTGCATTTAATTGCAGTAAAACATTTTGCAAGGTACTTGGAGCGGGAGGAATTGATTGTATATAAGTTTGTATCTCTTCTTTCGTAACCACGATAGACTCCGTCATAAAAATTAGTTATATTTATTCTATCACTTTAGAAGATAAAAGTAAACATATTAATTTCATATTATTGAAATTCAAGTTAAAGGGTAAAACCTAAGTTTTTATACAAAGTAAGAAGCTTTTTTAAGGATTAAGGGTTTCTTATGCTAAGAGGATGTATCATTGCGACATTAATTTAAGCAAGGAGCTTCATATGGCAAGAAAATGTGCTATTAGCGGTAAAGGTCCAATGGCTGGGAACAATGTTTCTCATGCTAAGAACAGAACAAAAAGACGTTTTTTACCAAACCTACGTACAATTCGTATCACTCTAGAAGATGGTACAACTCGTAAAATCAAGATCTCTGCATCTGAATTACGTACAATGAAGAAAAATTCGTAGTCGATAAGATTATAAATTGAACCTGTTTCGTAAGATCCGGGCTTCACTTCACTGGGAGTCCGCTTCCAAACCAGATCCATCTCTTTTGCCTGAAATATATGGGCACTTCAAAGCATTTCGTCTACCCTTGATTTTAACTGTAGTAACTATGATGGTTGGTACCATAGGCTATGTTCTGATTGATGACTTTACTCTTATGGACGCGATTTATCAAACAGGTATTACCTTTACTACTGTTGGTTTTGGAGAACAAGCTCCCCTTTCAGATGCAGGACGAATCTTTACTATTACCCTTATCATTACAGGATTCGCTGTTTTTTCTTTGGCTATTGGTACTATGGTTTCGGAGATTAGCAAGGGTGAATTAGTAGCCACATTAAAGGAACGCAGTATGTTATATAAGATTGCACGTCTTAAAAATCATTTTGTTATTTGTTACCATAATGAATATACTATTGAGGTAAGTAAACAATTACTTAAAAATCATATTCCTTTCGTGGTAATAGATCCTAGAGACGAAATTGAAGAACTTGCTAGAAAACACAAATATCCTTATTTTATTCAGGGTCAACCCCATACTGAACTTTGTATGTTAAAAGCACATCTAAGTTCGGCAAAGGGTCTTATCACCTTATCGCATTCTATTTCTGATAATATTGCACTTATTGCTTCAGTTCGTTTGTTTGAAAAAGAACATTCTATACCTGTGCCTTATAATGTAATTACCTCCGCTGAGAATACTTCTGATTTAGAAAAGTTAAAAAAGTTAGGGGCAAACACAGTTGTTACTCCAACTAAATTAACCGCGCAACGTGTTACAGCTATGGCAGCACATCCTGAGATGGAAAACTTATTAGAAGAATTTATGTATAGGTCAGATACTCCTTTGGATATGGAAGAGGTTGAAGTACCAAAATATTCATGGATAGTTTTGAAAAAATTAAAAGAAACACATTTTCGCCAAATTGCGAATGTATCAGTAGTAGGTATTCGTAAGAAAGATGGAAAATTCTTACCAATGCCAAAGGGAGACATCTTAGTAACATCAGAATCAAAGCTTCTTCTTATTGGAACGCAAAAAGGTATTGCTATCACTAAAAACATAGTAAGACAAAGAGTAAAACCTGAGGAATTAAAATATGTCTAAGATTACACCCAATGAAAAAGGTATTTGTGCTGTTAATGGCTTTTATACAGATGGTATTTCTATTGGACTTAAAAGTGATAATCAAAAAGATTTAGCCTTTATTTATTCAGATACTCCTTGTGAACTGGCCTCTGTTTTTACAACAAATAAGATGACAGCAGCTCCCATAAGACATTTTCGTTCTTTGGGTGAATTTAAAACTAACTTTGTATTAATAAATGCTAAAAATGCAAATGCTATGACAGGTGCTGAAGGCATAAAAGATATAGAAAATATTCTTTCAAAAGTAAAAGAAAACTTTCCCCAAATACAAAACCCTGTAATGTCATCAACGGGTGTTATTGGAGTACGTCTTCCAAAAGAAAAGATAATTAAAGGCGCTCTTAGTCTTGATATAAGTAAGCAAGATGAAGTGAGTGCTTCACAAGCTATTATGACAACAGATACCTTTTCAAAGCGTATTGGCTTTGATGTTGAATGTGATAATGGTAGCTTTAGTATAGGTGCGATGGCAAAAGGTGCAGGTATGATTAATCCTGCAATGGCCACTATGCTTTGTTTTATTACTACTGACGCAGATATAGATGCTAAGAGTATGCAAGAGATATTAGATGAAACAGTAAAAACAACCTTTAACGCGGCGAGTGTTGATGGAGATACTTCTACTAATGATACAGTGATGCTACTATCTAACCGTAAAAGTAATGCCTTTGACAAGGAAGCCTTTAGCGAAGCTTTGAGAAGGGTAATGCATTTCTTAGCTCTTGAAATGGTAAGAGATGGAGAAGGCGCAACAAAACTTGTTGAGTATATAGTAACAGGGGCAAAAGATGATGCACAAGCTGAAAAAGCAGCAAAGGCCTTATCTGACTCTTTACTTGTTAAGACAGCGCTTTATGGTGAAGACCCAAACTGGGGAAGAATAGCCTCAACCATAGGCGCTTCAGGAATACAATGTTGTGAAGAAGATTTAAGTATCAGCTTCAATGACATATGCGTGTATGAAAAAGGTAAGCTCCTTTTTGATGATGAAATGGAAGCTAAAGCTGCAGCAATAATGAAATCGTCAGAATTTACTATCTCATGTGACATTGGAATATCCAAAGGTGAATTCACAGCCTACGGATGTGACTTAGGACATGAATACGTAAAGATAAACGCAGATTACAGAACCTGAGAAGCGTAAGCAAACAACACCTGCGTGTTGTTTGTAGCTTCGGAACCGAAGCTGTTGTT
>DTVI01000506.1 GCA_012963655.1 Sulfurimonas sp. | reverse complement strand
GTTTAAAAATACAGTTCTTTCTTTACCTACTATTGGAACAAGTAAAAGTGTGAGCGCCCTTAAACTTAAAGATATTAAAAGTTTTATAGATGAGCATATTGTAAGTTCACGTGCAATTATCGTTATGGGTGGAGATTTGAACACGGATGAAGCTAATGCAAGTGTTCAAAAAATATTATCATCTTTAAAGGTAGGAAAAACAGCAGAACTTCCTTATTTTGATGTAAATGTAAAAACTCAAGAAGAAATTATTCGCAAGAAAACAGAACAAGCTTATGTTTATTTTGGCTCTCCTTTTGACATGAAGACAGGAGACGAAGATTATTTCAAGTCGCGTGTTGCGATTTTTATCTTAGGCTCATCAGGTTTTGGTTCACGTCTTATGGAAGAAATACGTGTAAAGAAAGGGCTTGCATATTCGGCTTATGGACGTGTTGTTGTTAATAAAACATCTTCATACTTCTCAGGTTACCTTCAAACAAAACTAGAAACACAAGATGAAGCGCAAAAGTCTGTAAATGAAGTGATGAAGACCTTTGTAGAGAAGGGTGTGACTCAAGATGAACTTGATCAAGCAAAGAAATTTCTTTTAGGTTCTGAGCCATTAAGAGTTGAAACACTTTCTCAAAGACTTGGACGTACTTTTATGGATTATTATAAGGGTGCTCCTCTTAATAATTCTCAAATTGAACTTGATAAGATTGAGAAACTTGAACTTAAAGACCTAAATGCTTTTATTAAAAAGCATGATGAAATTCTAAAGCTTACCTACGCCATCGTTACGCAATAGAAGCCATGTTGGTAAGTATAAATGAAGATGATCTTCCTCGCTTTAAAAAAGTGGGGAAGAAAAACTGCATTGAACTTGCCTTACTTCTGCCTAATGCATATGAAGATAGAACTCTTTATAACTCACCTCGTATTGGGACATTTCAAGCCCTTGATGTAGAAATAAAATCTTTTTCCCCTTCTGTAAAATTTAATAAACTACGCTTTTTTTGTTTTAATCTTAATTGTGAGGTTGAAGCTGTTTTATTTCAACCTAAGTCTTATCATAGACATCAGTTTATAGTGGGTGAAAGAATCTTTGTTTATGGGAAACTTGAGCTTAATTTTAATAACTTACAAATGGTTCAACCTCGTATTGTAAAAAAATCAGGAGGAATAGTTCCTAGTTATAAGACACCCCTTCGCCAAGATATATTAAGAAGATTGATTACAAAATATGTCAACATTGAAAACCTTAGGCAAGAAGGTTTAAGTGAAGAGGTGTCAAAAGATTTATACTTCTTACATTTTCCCCTAGACTTTCCACCTAAAGAAGGAAGTGAAGCCTATGAAAAAAACTTTCATTCTTTAAAGTTTGCAGAGTTATATAATCATCTCAAAATTTTGTTAGGAAAAAAAGAGTCATATCCTGCGATTAAAAGCTTTAAAGGTAAATATGAGGCTTGGGCTAAGGCATTGCCTTTTGAGCTTACACAGGACCAATTACGAGCCATTAATAAGATACAAAAGGATATGGCAAAAGATATTTCTGCAAAACGTATGATAGTAGGAGATGTTGGCTCAGGTAAGACCATGGTTATTTTAGCCAGTGCTTATATGGCAAAAGAACATGGGTCTGTTTTAATGGCGCCTACAACTGTACTTGCGAATCAACTTTTTGAAGAAGCACAAAAATTCTTACCTGATTTAAAAATAGCCTTAGTTACTAATAAAACAAAGAAAAAAGAAGACTTGAGTCAATATGACTTCTTAATAGGAACCCATGCGCTTTTATACAGAGATATAAAGGATAAGGCCCTTGTTATGATAGATGAACAACATCGTTTTGGTACTGCGCAAAGAAATAAGCTCTCAAAAATGATGGAAAACAAGACGAGTCGGTTGCAAAGCGATGTTTCAGGCGAAGCCGCATCCTTAAACAAGACGAGTCGGTCGCAAAGAAATGTTTCAGGTAAAGCCGTATCTCAAACATTCGCAAGACCACACTTCTTACAGTTTTCAGCCACACCAATACCTAGAACTCAGGCCATGATAAACTCTTCCTTACTTGATGTTTCACTTATCACACAAACGCCTTTTAAAAAAGATATACAAACGAGTGTTATTCATAAAAGTGACTTTAGTGAACTCTTAAAACATATAGAAGTTGAACTTGAAAAAAAACATCAGGTCTTAATTGTTTACCCCTTAGTAGAACAAAGTGAGTTTATTGAGTATCAAAGTATAGAAGAAGCAAGAGGCTTTTGGGAAAAGAAGTTTGATAAGGTGTATGTAACACATGGTAAGGATAAGGAAAAAGAACAGGTACTTATAGACTTCAGAGAAAAAGGAAATATCCTTTTAGCAACAACCGTTGTTGAAGTAGGAATATCCTTACCTGAACTTACAATAGTGGTTATTGTTGGTGCAGAACGTTTAGGCTTATCAACCTTGCACCAACTTAGAGGACGGGTAAGTAGAACAGGTTTAAAGGGATATTGTTATCTTTATACCAATACTCAAAAATCACCTCGTTTAGAATCTTTTTCATCTACAATCAGTGGTTTTGATATAGCAAGACTGGATTTACAATATAGAAAGAGTGGGGATCTTTTAAGTGGAAGTGAACAAAGTGGGCAAAGTTTTAAGTACGTTGATATGGCCAATGATGAGGAACTTATAGCTAAGGTGCAAGATTATTTAAAAAGAGAAGTCTAATACCAATCGATTAGCCCTATTGAAAATCTCTACAGAGATTTTTATTTTCTGAATTCCTGTTAAGAAATTCTAATTAGACTAATCGATTGGGAAGAAAGAAAAATTTGGTTTACTATTTAGCTTAAGGTCTAGTACAGACCGAAACGACCATCTTTACGTTTATATAAAACACGGGTTTTACCGTCTATATCATTAAAAATTTCAAACTGCTTATCTGTTTCTTTAAGACTTTCTAAAATATCTTGAACTTCTTGTGGCTTATACAGCTCTAGTTCATGTGGAACAATCTCATCTTCAAGGGCTAGTCTTTCTTCACTCATATTGATATCTTTTGAAGCAGCCTTGGCCTCATTGATACCTTCTTTTTTATGATCACGAATACGTTCATGATGACGGCGAAGTGCTTTTTGTGCTCTATTTGTAGCTACGTCAATAGCCGCATATAAGTCATCATCTCTTTGTTTGATAACTATAGTGTTTTTATGAGGAAGGTTGATAGTAAGTTCTATACTTACACCCTTTCCTTTATGACCTTTTTTTTCTTCGCCTGAAGCAATAGCGCGCACAGATATAATATCCAAATTAAATTTACTAAGGGAATCGATAGAAGCTTCTATTTGTTGTTTAATTGAGTCTGTAAGTTCTACTTGACGTCCAACCATACTTGTGTTCATATTTGTATCCTTTAAGAGCTAAAAATTGTAGATATGTAATTATTATAACGAGAGAATTCTTAAGGTAGCTTGTGAGAATAAAAAAGAAATAAAAGAAGAAACCTTTTGTTAAGGTTTCTGTAGTGTTCTTCTGTGAAAGACAACGTTTTCAGTTAGTCCTGTATTGATATTGCTGACTTGAACATCAATTAGAACAGTTCCAATTGATTCTGGAGTTGAGATGGTACTGACGAGAGATGTTGGGTTAATGGGTGAAGATGATTGGCAGGTTCCGCCAAGGTCTTCTAGCCCTATATATCTGATATTAGTTGTTATATTATAATAAGGGTTAGAAGCAGGGAACTGCGAGTTTATTGTTGTTATACACGAGCCACCTGTTCGGTCATGCGCAGAAATAGCCAGTAAGGCATATTCTGTTGCACTTTTAGCTAAAAGCTGAGCTTGTTCTTTGAAATATAGGTGCTCACTTCGTTTGTTTCCTAAGGAGGAAAGGTTTAGCATTGTCGCCATAATCCCGGCAATAACAACTAAAAAAGCAATGGCTAAAATCATAGCCATTCCTGAACGCAAGGGTGTTTTGTTTCTTAAAATATTGATATTTCTTTGCATATTGCGTAAAGTCCTTCCCCTAAAGTATTTGCATCATTAACACAAACTTGTACCTGAATAGAATCACCAACAGATACAAACTTAAAGGTATCAACATTTTGAAGTAATAAAACCCCATTAGCATTTGTAGGACGTTCCCCTTCCCAAGGTTGGTAATCATAATGTAAGAATAAATTACCCGTGGTGGGGTTGAGCTCTAAGGCGTAAGCCGTCCATGCAAGTTTATAGTTTTCATATACATCTGTTCCTGTAAAGTCAGTTGTAGCTGCATTCTTAGTTAGTCTGGTTACAGTTGGTTCTGAAGTGATTCTATGTGCTGCTACATCTGCTTGAGTGCCTAAGGCAGTTGTTGTATTCCAACCATAATCAGTTGAAACATCACTATTTGCTCCAGTAAAAAAGACAGCAGAATTACTTATACCACTTCCACCACCACCGACAGTAGAGTTTATAGCCTGTATAGTAGTATTGATGTCAGCGGTATTGGTACCAGGAGAAGCTAAAAAGTTTGTATTAGGTGCTGTTTCAAGTGTAGCACCTGAACTTACGTCAATAAAACCACTCCAGGTTGGCTTATTGAAGGTACCATCATGTATACCTAACCATCCATCAATGTCATAACCAACCCATTCTAGGATAGTAGGTGCTCCTGTTGTAGAAGCTAAGGCGGTTGCTGTTCCTGTAAGGCTTGTTCGTGTTACTACAGATTCTTTGATTCGGTATTGAAGGCGATTAGAAATTTGTTGTAAGATAAGGTCTGTGTCGCTATGAAGTCTGTTGTGTATTGAGGTTGACGCGGCGGCTACATGGGCGGTAACAAAAAGACTTGTCCCAAACTTAGCGATAATACCAATGACCATGATAACAAAAATAAGTTCAATAAAGGTAAAAGCCTTTCTCATTAATATCTCCTCATAAAAAATTCTGCTTCACCAATGTTTGAGCTAAATGATGTCATTTGGATAATATTCACCCATTCTCCTGCATTGTTCTTTTCTTGGGTAGAAACGGTAACCATTTTTATATTACTTGTTGTGCCTGCAAGTACAGTTGTATTGTAGTCAAAATTAATAATGGAACCAGTTGCTGGATTGTAGATAGCAGTGTCGCTAATGTATTGAACTGATGTGTTTAATTGGTATTGCTTTTTATAACCACGATCAGAGCCAGCTGTGCCTACTTGAACGGAAGTTCCATCAAAGGCACCAATATTATTTGTACCACCAATAGCACTTGCATTTCTTTCACTCACGAGGGGGCTTAATCTACGTCGTAGTTTTTCTGGAAAGTGTCCAACTCTAAAACTAGTTATCCCACTTCGATTAAAATCTCCATCACCATCTGTACTAAGAACCTGGGAAGTGGACATTAAAGAACCTGTATCAGGTGAGCTTTGCTGATCCCATGGAAAGGTTAATACTTGTGCTACCTTAGTAGATGTTAGCATAATACCTTCATCCTTAAGTGTTTGTTCTTGTGAGGCTGCTGTTGAAAGTAAAACAGTAGGTAGAGCAAGTACAGTCACACTAATGATTATAATAGCAAAAATTAATTCTAGGAGTGTAAAGGCTGAACGTTTTTTCTGTGTTATTACCATTGAATTCGCCTATTTGTGATTGATGATGCATTGGTGTCTGCACTAATTTTACTGTTGTCACTTCCTGCCCATCCACCTAAATTAAAGAATTCTAGTTCGAAGGTATTAAATGTTGCGCCTGCGTTCCAACGATGATAAACTAACCAAGATGGTACATTAAGTTGAACCGTCGTTTTAAAGGGATAACCTTCGAGGGTATCATAGGCATATGTTGCACTTTGAGCATCTCCACTAATAGTTGATGTTGTGATATGTAATTGATCAGCTGATGAACGCATTTGTGTTCCTGTTACATTTCCATCAAGTGTAGTGTCGTGAAGGTTTTGTACATACCATCTTATAGAGTCAGGACTTAAGGTGCCATTTGTAAGGACTGGGTTTGTCACCATAGATCCATCATATGTTGTATAGGCACAAGGAACAGGTAAACTCCCTATCGTTGAATCACAATAAAACTCATAATATAAAGGTATTGTGGCAGTTGCGGTTGAAACACGCATTCTAGGAGAATGGGCTCTCGCATAAACATGTGTAACATTACTGGTTCCAATAATATCTTCGGATGGATTATTTGTGCCTAAGTCTGCTAAAGATTGGCAGTCAGCAGGAGTTGTACACGCGGCATTAAAGTCTACATAACTTAAGGTTATTGGATTAGGAGGGACACCATTAACAGCTCTATCATAGTTTAAAACAAACTCAACATTAGCAATACCATTAGTAAAACTTTCTGTTCCAATAGCACTTGTAAATTGGCTAATAGTGCCTGCTACTGCTACTTCAGTAGCAGTAGGAGGAATTAGACCTGAAGCATTATAGTCTTGAACGGTAACACCTGTATCTGTTATCGTAGTTAACTCATCTAAATTTTTCACGCCCCCTATAGTACTATATATAGCACTGGTATAAGGAAAGACTCTATTTGCAGGACTTAGGGTGGTATCGATAGTAAAACTAACCTTTTGAGAATAACATTTATCTGTAAAGTTAAGAAGATCATTATTATTGGCGTCAACGGCGTGTATAGCTCCGTTATATCTTAAGGTCATATTTTGATCTATAAATATATTGTTATTGTAAATATAATCATTAGCAAGAACAGGTGTACTATTTGGACCTTTATTAAATTGATTGGTCTGAATAGATGTAATATTAAAGTCATAAGCTCTTGAATTAATAGAAAAGTCATTTCTTGCCGTTCCAACATTAGAATTTATATTACACGGTGTTAAAGATGAGCTTGATGGAACATTAGGATTATAACAATCTTGTCCATATTGACCTGGATTATCAACCTCTGTCCATTTATTATCTATAATATGAAGTTTATAATCACCTACATCACGCGTGGCAACTTCCATATTTGTAGCGGCACCGTCCCAAAACGAGAACTCGAAGGCTTCACTATTGAGATTTGGACAGTTTACATTACTTGCAAATCCGTTTAGTAAATAAGCAGAATGATTATCATCTTCATCATAAGTACCTCCATCAGCGACACTTTGCAATACCTCTGGATCATCTTGTCCAAATCCTTGAATATAACCAAGAACAGCATTATCACTAGCACTTTGCGTAGCGGTTAGCTTAAATTGATAGTTATATCCGGCTGCAATATTTTTTGCTGTACTTGAATCATTTGTCGAGAGGTAAGTACCTGAACCTGTATCTGCTTGATTATTGTCATATAAGTCAATCTTAAAAGAATCTGGTCTGATTGAAAAGTTATCTCTTGAACAAGTTTTTTGGCCCCAATACTTTCGTATACATGTATAACAATTATCTCCTGAACTTGGGCATACAGTTGAACAGTTTTTATCTTCGGTTTCAACAAGTCCAGAAGCAGAAGCATTGTATAAATCTCCATAATAGGCGTCATCATAACGATCATCACCTATGTGCTCTAGTAATGACCCATCACTTTTTTGTAAAAACCAAACTCTGTAAGCGGTGTTTCTATTTGCAAGGGTATAGTTAAAGTCGCCCATTGATACTTCAGATGATCCTGTAGAACCACTTCCGAATCGTTTGAAGATGGGATCAATGATATTTGAATCAGGGTTTGCACAGGAAAGATTTGAGTCTCTTCCATAAAAATCTACATTAATGATTTCTATTTCTACATTAGTATTAAAGGTGTCTGATACAGTGTATTCTCCTGAACCATCTTTTTTGAAGCCAACAATTTTAGCAGAAAAGTTTTTGTTACTTACTTGTGTATATAGGTTTGGCACAGAAGTGTCTGTCTGACTTCCATCAATGACATTGAATCTTCCCCATTCTGGATCATAACTTTCAGAACCCTCACATAAAGAATCTTCATCAAGGACCTTAGTAAAGGTAACGTCACCACTTCCGAAGTTCGCACTATATGAGACAGTCATTTGTAAGCTTGTATTTATACTACTTTCTGACGCAGTAGTAGCATTAAAGTCATGCTCGAACTTTGAAAAATAGGTTTGTGCTCCTGAAAGAGTACCTCCACCATCAAGACCACCTCCAACATTAGCACCAATATTTAAGGTGAAATTATTATCTGGGCTAAGCTCAAAAGAATGTATTTGAGGGTTATTATCTAGAATATTGTCAAAGTCATTTATATTATTTCCTGCATATTGCATACTGTCATTTTTGTAGGTTAAGAACTCTGGTTGTGAAGTTATTGTAAAAGAAACATTTTCTAAGTCAAGATCGGCTTCTTGACTTCTAATGGCTAAGTGTGTTGTTAGAGGAAAACCTTGTTTATGATAAGAAGTGTTAATATCGTTATTTACGGTATCAATAACATATCCGCCAATATCATAGGTATATTCGTAACAAATATCTGGTGTGTATAGTTCTGTAGAAAAGGCGACCATACTGGGTGTAATATAATCCAGCGAAGACTTTAATTCGAGATAGATAGTATCTATAAATTCGTCAAGATCTCTATAGTCTTCTAGTGTTGAACCAATATTATAAACATCAATATCGATTCCATCATTGTTATTTTGAAGGTTGTTGAATTCTCCTGGAATGTTTTCTCGTAAAATATTATCAAGTTTTGCATTGAAAATATTATCTGAGTCAGTTCCAAGGTTTACTGGAATATTGGTAAAGTTACTAGCCGTTGTGGTGTTGCTAATTTGTACGGTATCATCAGTATAAGGGTGTTCACCTTCTCCTGCAAACATAGCTAAAGAAGATGAAATCGTTCCCGAACCTGGGAGTTTAAATCCAGAGATTTTAATCTCAGCTGGGGTTCCAAATGTACCGCTACCAGCAGACTTTACAACTTTAAAACCATTATAAATAGAAATGTTTCTTGCTTTTCCATTAAGGTCTTCAAGAAAAATTAAAACTAAACTCCAACCTCCATAATTTCCTAAGTTAGCTTCTCGCCCTTCATTTGTTGAAAGGTTTGCTATGGTAAAGTTATTATCACCTGATGCTAAATTAGCATCTTGTATTAGTCCTGTGATATCAGCATAAGCAGCATAAGTCGCACCTCCATCGGTATACCTGGAGTTAGCATTAAGAGTTTTGGCTGTGACATCAGCATAATTGTTAGTATTGATTTTTAATTTTATTTTATTTGCTTGAAAATCTTCTATTTTCATAGTATCACCAGTGTCCATTTCTACTGTAGTGAAGTCCGTACCGCCATTACTTGAAACAGCTAATCTTTGATTGTCACTATCTCCATTATCGGTATTGATATTTCCTTGCCAAAATAGACCAGCCCAGACTATACCTTTTCCCCCATCTTGTTCATAACTATCTGGAATATTAAAATAAGAAGAACTCGAGTTCCAAGTTGTTTTACCTTCGGTAGTGCTGTCCCCATCTATATCTATATACTTGACCATCCTATTGTTATCTGTAAGGCTAGCATCATCTTGACAGGTCCCATCGAAGCTAGAAGTTGAGTCTGTAAGACATTCAACAGTATTCCCCGCAATTCTAAAATCCCCACGAATGTTTTGACTACTTGGTGGATTAACAAGGTAAAAGTCTAGGTTACTACCTCCATAGCTAGTTTTCGCAACCATATTTATAGTTACTGTAGCAGTATCTGTTTTTCCATCATCATCTGTTATTGTATAAGTAAAACTATCGGTTTCTATAAAAACTGTATCAGGGGAATAGGTGAATGTTCCATCAGCAGCTAATGTAAGAGTCCCATCACTTGGTTCTGTATTATCTGTGATCGTAATGCCTGGTCCATAATCATTATCTAAAACATTTTCACTGGTTAAATCTGTACCTGGTAGTGTTGTATAGCTATCATCATTTGCTGTAGCTGAGTATTCAATGATACTTACAGAAACACCATCATCAATTATATTTCCATCTGAGGTAAAGCGTAATGATATTGATGGGCCTGTTGCAACATAGATTTGGTTAATACTTCCGTGAAAGGTTTGAGTATCTCCTGCAGCATCTGTAATATATAAATAATCATAACCCGTTTCTGTTTCTCCACTTACCGTTATTTGTATTTGACTTGCTCCTGAAATTATTAATGTTTCGGTAATGTCTAGGTTGTTTTGATAAGGGGAAGGAAGTGTGTATGCGGAGAGGCCATCTGCACTTTTAAACCATGATGTTGGTGGTGCTGACCAAACAATACTAAAATCAGTATCTCTTCTCTTATTATTTGAATATCCTTCAGCATCAATTCTTACGTAGATTCTGTCTCCAGCTGAAACAGGGAAGCTGCTAACAGTATGATCTTTAGCAGATGTCCTCCCATATACATCTGTTCCTCCACAAGTTACTTTACTCACACTAAGGTTATATTTTCGATTACTTTCTTCATCTGCGGTTATAGATACAATACCCGCCTCTGTGATGTCAAAATATATATAATCATTTGGATCAGAATTTTTTCTAACTTTAAAATAATTAGAATATGAAGTGTCAGATAATGATAAGGTGTCTTTTAAACTACCAGGACAGCTATCATCAGGTGAAGCATTTAATGAAGGAGGTATAATTAAAAATATTGCTATTAAAAAAAACACTATACTTAGGTAATTCCGCTTATAGGTATGAATTTTTTCTAATAAAAATATTGAGTTTCTTTTTTGAAGTGGGGTCATAAGTTGTCCTTTTTTACTGCAGGCAAGGTTCGGGCTGAGAACATTGTATAATTATAAACACAAAGAAACTTCAGTTTATGTTAAAAAAGAGACTTTTATATTAGCTCTTTTTACTTTTTAAGGAGCGGTTATCCTTGTGTTTACCGAGGGTTTACTAATGGTTTACGAAAGTGCCTTGGCTCTTTCATTTGCTTTTTCAATAGCCTTAATACAGCCATCTCTAACGCCGGACTCTTCCATCGCGCAATATCCTGCTGCTGTTGTTCCACCTGGGCTCATTACGGCGTCTTTTAAAAGGGCAGGGTGTGTTTCTTGAATGAGGCTTCCAAAGCCATCAAATAAACCTCTCATAATACTCATAGCGTCAACGCGTTTAAGACCTTGCTTAACCGCACCATCTGTCAGAGCTTCAGCAATTAAAGCTAGGTAAGCGGGACCAGAACCAGCAAGTGCGGTGGCTATATCTATCTCTTTTTCACTTCCTAACCAATGGGCTTTTCCAATGGCACTAAAAAGCTCAATAGACTCAGCTTGTAAGCTAAGATTACCAGTTAATGTAGTCATGGACTTTTGCACAGAAGCAGCCATATTTGGCATAGCTCTAACATAAGCCTTTGCTTGAATATTTTTTTCTAAGTTTTCAAGTTTCGTTCCTGCTAAAATAGAATATACACTTTCAGCCTTTCCTAGAAATTGTTTTGAGACTTCTTCTAGGTTTTGAGGTTTAACGGCAAAAATAATTGTTTTATTACTGATGTCAAAGTTTTGAATAGGATGTTTTGAAATACTCTGGCCAAGGGCTTTTTCAAACTTATCAAGGTTTTTGGGATTTCTTCCAACAACTTCTATTGTGTAGTCTTCTTTTAAGCCAAGGGCAATAGCTAAGGCCATATTCCCATTTCCAATAAATGTGATTGTCTTAGTCATTTTTATTCTTATTTAAAAAGTCACCAATTGTTTCAGCCATACCGTGGTTTTGTGCAGCTTTTCCATCTAAAATAGTTTGGGCCATTGTATTGTTGTCTGTATTGAAAATGAATGGGGCTAGAAAATTGATGGTGGATTTATTTAGAGGCTTATGTATAACAACGATATTAAAAATTAATACATTTGAAGTTTCTGTTATCTCTAAAAGTGCCTGTATAGATGTGGGTATGTCAATCTCATAGGGTTTTAGAACAAAAGGGTTTATTAAAGTAAAAGAGGTTTTTGTATCATCTGTATCATTTTCTAATTGCATGAAAATATCATCTATTTTTGTTAATTTCATTTGGGTAATAGACTCAAAGCCTAAAAGGGGTAATTTTAACTCAAAGTGCATTATTGACCTTACTGGTAGTATCTAAGGGTATTGTATCATACAAAATTGATTTCTTTAGAAAATGCAAGGAGAGTACAAGATGATTTTATTCTTGCTTATACAATACTACGCACTTCATTATATATGTTCACAGAATTATAAGGCTAGGCTTTGATATGGGTAAATACTATGTCTTTGAAAGGAAAAGTGTATCATTTATGTACTTTTGATTGAAAGTACCTTCACTCTATCATAATTTAAACTTTTCCTAACACCTACTTCGCTAGAATTAAATTTCTTTAGGGCCCTTAAAAATGCCCTATTTTAAGGATTATAATGAAAATAAACTTTTTTATATTTGTAGCCACATTGACCTTGTTTTTTACAGGATGTGCTAAAGATGTGTCTGAATATAATAAACCGGCTGCTTATTGGTATGGAAATATGGTTGATTCAGTTGCAAATGCTTCTTTAGAAAAGGCAGATGGATACTTCTCATCTTTACAAAGTGAACATATTGGCTCACCCTTATTAGAAGAAGCAACTATCATTATGGCTCAAGCCCATATGGAAATTGGTGAATACTTACTTGCTGAGCATTTTTTAGATGAGTATATACGTCGTTTTGCAGATGTAAAAGAAAGAGAGTTTGCTTCTTACTTAAAAATGAGAGCAAAGTTTATGGCCCTTCCTAACCCACGTCGCGATCAGACATTGATCCATGTCGCTTTACAAGAAGGTGAAGCATATAAGAGAAAATACCCTCATTCAAACTACATACTAGAAGTTGACACAATGTTAGTAAAATTGTATTTAGCCAGAGCAAATTTAAATAAAACAATTTCTTTGTTGTATGGGCGTTTAGATAAGCCTATTGCAGAGAATTTTTATGCTACAAAACAAGCAGAAGAATGGATAAACTGGGAAAAGATCACACCTCCTAACTCCCCTTGGTATAGAGAAATATATGAGGGAGATGGTACTTCTAGCTGGTATGCTTACTTACTTCCAGATTCTAAAAGTATTATTTCAAAAGATTCAGAAGGAAACGTAAAAGAAACACGTGATCCTCGTAATATGACGAAAAAAGATATGAATTAAGACAGCAGGTCAGGTAGCCCTGGCTCAGCTGGTTCTAGTAATTCTCATTAATAAATTAAAATTAGGAAATAAACATGCAACTAAGTCACTATGGCTCATTCCCCTCAGATATCCCTATTATCGCAGAAGATGAGCTTTTTTTATACCCTTTTATGATCTCACCACTATTTTTAAGTGATGAAAAAAACATTAAGGCAGCTGCTCTAGCTATTGAAAACAATTCTCTTGTTCTTGTTTGTCCTACTAAAACGGATGAAGAAGGTGAACGTAATTTTGATGGTATTTATAGTGCTGGTGTTGTTGGCTCTATCATGCGAAAGGTTTCTTTACCTGATGGTCGTATAAAGGTCCTGTTCCAAGGACTTGCTCGTGGTAAAATCTTAAATCAGATAGATTCAGATCCTATGGTCGCAAATGTTGACATCATAGAAAGCAGTGTTGAAAACGAACTTAAAATGGACGCGGTTCTTGAAATAGTAAGAGAAAAGGTTCGTACCTTGTCTCAAGTAAGTAATTACTTTCCTCCTGACCTTTTACGTACCATTGATGAGAATCATGATCATGCGCGTATTGCAGACTTAGTATGTTCGTCTATTAAGTTAAAAAAAGAACTTGCTTATGAGCTTTTTGTTGAAGATAATCTTGAAAAACGTTATTTAAAATTGATTGATGCTTTAACAGAAGAAATTGAAGCTAACAAACTTCAAAAAGAGATTCGTTCTAAAGTACATAACCGTATAGAAAAGGTAAATAAAGAGTACTTCTTAAAAGAGCAGTTAAAGCAGATACAGCGTGAACTTGGTTCTGATACACAAAGAGAAGAAGAGATTGAAGAATATAGACAAAAACTAGAAAAAAAGAAAAAATCTATGGGAGAGGATGCCTATAAAGAAGTAAGTAAACAGCTTGAACGTTTTGCAAGAATGCATCCTGATTCTTCAGATGCGGGAATGATTCAAACTTATATAGAATGGGTACTTGAAATTCCTTATGGGGAGATTGCTAAAAAGTCTTTAAAAATACAAGATGTAGAAGAACAACTTGATAAGGACCATTTTTCACTTGAAAAGCCAAAAGAACGTATTGTTGAATACTTTTCAGTTAAAGAGCTTTTAGAACTTCGTGGTATTGCTGATAAAGAAGGACGTGGTGCAATTTTATGTTTTGCAGGACCTCCAGGTGTGGGTAAAACATCTTTAGCTAACTCAATTGCTAAGGCACTTAAGCGTCCTTTAGTTCGTATAGCCTTAGGTGGACTTGAAGATGTAAATGAACTTCGTGGGCACAGACGTACTTATGTTGGCGCAATGCCAGGACGTATTGTTCAAGGTATTATAGATGCTAAAAAGATGAATCCTATCATTGTCTTAGATGAGATTGATAAGGTTGGTAGGTCTCAAAGAGGTGACCCAACTGCGGCGCTTTTAGAGATACTTGATCCTGAACAAAATTCAGAATTTAGAGATTACTACCTTAACTTTAATCTTGACCTTTCTAAGGCTATTTTTATCGCTACAGCAAATGACGTAGGACGAATTCCAGGTCCCTTACGTGATAGAATGGAATTTATTTCTAT
>DTVI01000505.1:3500-3957 GCA_012963655.1 Sulfurimonas sp. | reverse complement strand
GTTTAAAATGCACACCATTGATAGAAATATCCCTGAAAATGCTGAGATAGCAAGGCTTATCAAAGAAATTCGCGCTCCTTTTATAGATAAAGAAAAATCAACAAGCTTTGTTAATCCTTTTTCTTCTCGTCACTTAAAAGGCCCTATAAATGAGCTCATTGGGCAGGCTGAAGTTGAACTAACCAGAGCAAATTATAGTAGTTCTAAGATACCTGCGGTTATTGAAGGAAGCTCACATAACTTTCTAGCAGATACCTTTAGAATTCAAGCAGGGGCAGACATAGGTTTAATTCGTGGATTTAGATACGGAACTAATGTTAAAAAGGGAGATATTCGTAGAGAAGACATTTATCACTTTATCCCTATTGGGCCTTTTATAGCCCTAGGTGAAATGAGTGGAGAAAAGATAAAGAATATTCTCGAAAAATCGGCTGATGGTTCTTTAGCTAAGTCATCT
>DTVI01000505.1:0-3490 GCA_012963655.1 Sulfurimonas sp. | reverse complement strand
AAAAACTGGACAGGTGGTTGGTTATTTGGCTGGTCTGGTCTTCATTTTAATCTAAATTATTATGATAAATCAGGTGCTCGTATTACTAATATAACAGTGCTTGATAAAGAAACTAATACTTATCTTCCTCTTGAGATGGATAAAATATATACGCTTGCTTCGTATAATTATGATGAAGAGCCAAATCTAATTAACAAGATAGAAGCTAACAACATAAAACGCCTTAAAAATGATAAGGGTGAAGATATAGACGCTACTGAGGTAGTTGAAGATTATCTAAAAGAGCATAATGCTGCACCTGAATTAAACCGTATTACCCTTGACAACATACTACCTAAGGCTAAATACGGGAATAAAGAAGTTCAACCTCTTCCATAAGTCATACTGCCTAGGCAGTATACGCACTCTTGTTAAGCTCTTGTAAACAAAATACCCCAGACAAACCTTTTTCGACCCGAATCTATTCTTTATTCTTCAAACCCCAACAACTTTAAGACCCTTATACTGATCTTATATACATAAAAAGAACGAAATAAATATTTCGACTTGCTAAGACGAAAATGGATAATGTAAGAAGTCTATAAAGCAAGTATAATGGGGATATGTGTTTTAGTTGTGTCTTAGGAGAAGGTATGAGTGAGTTTGACCCTGTAAAATATAAGAAAATGGTAAAAGATCATCAAGACAATGATAACCCTCTGGGTTGGTTTGATAGTATTTATACAGATGCCAAAGGACACTTTGAGAATGTTTTTTGGGCAGACTTAGAAGCAAGTCCTTATCTGCTTAAATGGTTAGAGGCCAATGCAAGTACTGCAAGCACAAAAGCCATTGCCATTGGTTGTGGTCTTGGTGATGACGCAGAAGCTATGAGTAATGCAGGGTATGAGGTAACCGCCTTTGATATCTCGCCTGAGGCCATTAAACTGTGTAAAGAGCGTTATCCCAAGACTAAGGTCAATTATCTTGTTGAAGACCTTTTTAATGCCCCTGCTTCTTGGATAAATAATTTTGATTTAGTATTTGAGTGTAATACCATTCAAGTACTTCCTGGAAAATATAGAATTCAAGCCAGAGATAGTATGGTGTCCTTTTTGAAAAAAGATGGCCATATTTTAGTTTCTTGTAGAAGTAGACTAAAGGGAAAACAAGAAGATGCTATTCCTCTGCCCCTTGATAAAGATGAGATAGATTGTTTTAAAGACTATGCCTTAAGTGAGAAAAGTTTTCTGATCTATGATGATACGCAAGAGCCTTCTGTGCCACACTTTTTTGCAGTATATCAAAAATGACATCTAAAGAAAGAGATTTTCTTAAAGAAAAGATACAAGATGAGCTTTCTAGTTTAGAAACAAATATTTATGAATTAAAAAAATCATGTGAGGCTATTGCACCTGAATGTGCCTTAGGGGATTTAACAAGATTTGAGCTTATACATGACCAAGAGGTCTCTCAAAAAGCACTTAAATATGCACTTAAAAGACAGACCAAACTTCTTTATGCACTTTCAAAAATACAATATACAGACTTTGGTCTGTGTATAGAATGTGATGAAAGCATAGACTTTCAACGTCTTTTACTGCTTCCAGAGTCCACGCATTGTATGAACTGTCTTAAGAAATAAACTCTACAATATCATCAAAAGGCTCTCTTTGTTGACTAGACTGTTTGTTAAGTCTAAATCCAAAAGGAAGTACCATAGATAATTGAAACTTAGATGTATCAAGATTTAAAACTTCTTCAACCTTAGCCTTATCAAAACCTTCAATAGGACAAGAGTCAATACCTATATAAGCCGCGGCTGTCATCATATTTCCAGCCGCTATATAAGTCTGTCTTACTGTCCATGAGTAAATATTTTCATCAGAGCTAAGCACCTTATCTAAATGACCTGCATATAAACCAAGATAAAATTCGAGTTTGTCTTGAGGCATATCACGTCTTGCAAAGCGCTGTTTAGGAATACCTGTTTCAACCTTTACACTATCAATACCTGTTAAAACAATAACAAGATGAGAACATGAAGTCATTTGCACCTGATTCCAACATGCTAATTTCAACTTAGCCTTTAGGTCTTCATTTGTAATCACTAAAAACTTCCATGCTTCCATACCAAAAGAAGAAGGTGACTTACGCCCTGCTTCTAAGATAAATCTCATATCTTCATCAGAGATTTTTTTTGTATCATCAAAAACCTTACACGCATGTCTAAAGTTCATTGCCTTTGAAAAATTATTATTCATCGTTGTATCCTTATTCACTTCTATTATGAGGTATCATTTTTTAGTTTAATACTAATTTAATTATTAAGAGAGCTTTGTCATTTCTTGTACAGAAAAGTTTTCTAAGTACTCTTCCACACTCTCTATAAAAGCTAATATATGTGGTGTTTGCATATGTGCTTGCCATAAACCCCTATTCTCCCAAATTTCAAAAAACAAAAATTGTTCTGGGTTATTATCTTCCATATGCAGGTCATACTGTATACAACCATCTTCTTTTAAAGTAGGTTCTATCAACTTTAAAAGCTCTGATTTAACAAAGTCTGACTGACCTTGTACTGCTTGAATATGTGCTACTATCGTCAATGGTGTTGACATAATCGTGCCCTTTTTATGTTATTTTACTCATAAAACAATGAAGCTATTCACTGTTTTATGACTTATCCTTGTATAAAATTAGTTTAAAGTATTGTAGTTAAATTATTAACAACTAAGCTTTTTCTAAAATATCTTTAATAGTTTCAACCGAGTATTCACCAGATAATCCCCAAACTGTAGCTATTCTATAAGCATTTACGCATAAGGCATCAATTCCATCTCTTGGGACCTTTAAGCCTTCTAGAGTCACAGGTGAGCCAATCTTTTCAAACCAGCTTTCTAGGGCGTAGATACCTTCATCCGCTGTACTTAGTCCAAAAATCTCTTTGGCGAACCTTTCATACTGAGGAAGATTTTGACTTTTATGCCATTTCATCCAAGCAGGTATCACTACAGACAGCCCTGCTCCATGAGGTACATTATAAAGTGCAGAAAGCGCGTGTTCTATCATATGATTTGGAAAGGTTCCACCTTCTGTTCCAGCTGGAGTTAGCCCATTTAGAGCCTGAGTAGCTATCCAAGCAAACTCCCCTCTTGCATTATAATCATTAGGATTTTCTAATAAGATTTCTGTTGTATTCATCATAGACTTGATAATGGATTCAACCAGTCTGGAATTAAAATCACTATGATACCTTGCCGTAAAATAAATCTCTATAACATGAGCAATAGCGTCCACTGCTGAGTAAGCAAGATAATCCTTAGAAACTGAAGCCATCAATTCCGGATTAATGACTGAAAGAACAGGATTAACCACCACTGACTGTATAGAAAACTTTTCCTTAGTTTCATCATGAGTAATCACAGAATTACCATTCATCTCACTGGCTGTTGCCGCTAGTGTCATCACTGTAAAAACAGGAAGTGCAACTTTTACCACTTCTTTATTT
>DTVI01000504.1 GCA_012963655.1 Sulfurimonas sp. | reverse complement strand
TAAAAAAGCAAGGTATATAATCATTTGTAAAAATTGGAACTTTTGACTTTCATAAATGAGATGCTTTTCTTCTAAATCAAAAAGTTTAGTCTCATATTCCACTTGTGCAAAGTCATATGAGTCTAAACGTTCTTCAAGGTCTTCAAGACTTTGATCATAATAAGCATCAGCTGCTTCTATATATTGTACTTGTTTATTTTGAAGTTCTTCAAGGTCATTTATATACTCAATTGAGTGCCCATAAACATACTTGCCTAAGATATCAAAGTTAAAGGCATCTCTCATCTGGTCTACATTATATTCAAGATTATTAATAATACCTCTTAGTTGAATATTAGACAGTTGAATGTCTTCACGACCTAGGTTATATGCTTCAGCTATTAAGGCCTTTTGATGAAGGAGTAAGTCTATTTTTTCTATAGATGAGTTTAGCGTAAAGGTGATTGTTGAAAGTATTCCTAAAACAATTGAAAGTAATAAAAGTGTTTTAGAAAGATTGTCAAAAATCTTCTTGATTGACCAGCGCATATATATCCTTAATTATTGTGTGCAAGATTTTAGGCTCTACTGTATTAAAAAAGCCTTAATAATGCTATTTTAGGGAGTGTAATGCATTTATGTAAATGAATAGTGAGTAAAATTGTTAATCACAAAGAAAGGCCTAATCCCTTATCATCTGTATAAAAGGAAAACTTGATATAATCTGTTTAATTAATTTATGGATATATTTTGAACAAAGAAGATTATTTTATCTCTTGTTTCAACTCCAAAAACATTGGAGATGACGCAGCTATTGTTGACGGATGGATTATTTCAAAAGATGCTTTTTTTGAAAACGTACATTTTAAAAGAAACTGGTTTAGCCTAGAAGAGATTGCTTATAAGTCGATGATTATAAATATATCTGATTCTATCGCTATGAACGCCATGCCTATATATGCTCTTCTTGCGGTGGCCTTACCCTCATCCTTGTCTAAGGTGGATATCAAAAACTTACATAAGGGTTTTGATAAGGCGGCTAAAGAATTTGGCATAGAAATCATTGGTGGTGACACAGTTTCTAATATTAAGCTTGATATTACAGTTACCATCTTGGCCAAAAGCAAGAACCCTTTAAGAAGAGTAGGGCTAAAAGCAGGGCATCTTATGGCCCATACAGGGAATTTAGGGACTTCTAAGAAGGCCTTAGCTAACTTATTGAAAAATGTTTATGCTAATAAAAAATCGCGTTTCTTTTGCCCTGTTTTAAGACAAGACTTTATATCTAAGACTCAAAGTGTCTTATCATCAGGAATGGATATATCAGATGGACTTTTTTCTGACTTAGCAAAGCTGTCTAAGGCCAACCATTTAGGTTATAGCTTTAAAAAGAAAATACCTAAATGCATTGGATGTAGTGGAGAAGAATATGAGATGCTCATTTCCTTTTCCCCTAGACATAAGAAAAAAATGCAAAGACTTGCAAAAGCTTCTAGATTAGAGCTAAACATCTTTGCAAAAGCACAACGTACAAATTATAAATCTAAATGCAAGGCACATCACTTTTGAACCGAAATTATTATTTAAATCATTCGTCTATCCCTTTTCATTTTGCTCAAAGTCCTAGAGACTTTGTTGTGGATGAAATTCCTTTATATGAGTTTAGTGGAGAAGGAGAACATCTTGTTCTTCATGTTAGAAAGAAAAACCTTTCTACCTTTGAAATGGTGGATATACTTTGTAACACTATGGGCGTTCAAGCCAAAGAAATAGGTACGGCGGGTCTTAAAGACAAAAATGCCCTAACTACCCAATATATTTCTGTACCAGCGCGTATTGAAGATGCTATTGACAATCTAGACCATCCTCAAATAAAGGTACTCTCAAAGGTACGTCATAATAATAAGATTCGCACGGGGCATTTAAAAGGCAACCGTTTTTTTATCCGTATTAAAAAGGTCTTACCTGTGGCAGCCGCAAAACTAGACCAAGCCATGAAGCACATTAAAAGAGATGGTATGCCAAATTATTTTGGTTACCAACGATTTGGAAATGATGGAGATAATTATCTTATTGGCCAAGACATTGTTGAGGGTAGAAAAAAAGAGAAAAATAAAAGAAAATCACGTTTGTTTATATCGGCTTATCAATCTCATCTTTTTAACCTTTGGCTTTCTAGACGTATAGAGATATCTAAGCTTGTTTCTGGTTTAGAAGTAAAAGAAGCAGCAGAAGTCTTAAACTTTGATAGCATCTTAGTAAAGCAGATGAAGGCACAAAAGCATCCTTTTAAAATGCTTCCAGGGGACTTATGTATGCATTATCCTTATGGGGCTATATTTCATGCTGAAGACTTAGAGGCAGAAGCAGAACTCTTTTCTAAAAAAGACAGAGCACCTACGGGACTCTTAATTGGAAAGAAGGTTAAACGTTCTGTTGATATTGCCCATACGATTGAAAAAGAATTTGAGGCGGAATGTCAAGAAGATGGAACGAGACGTTATGCTTTTGTCTTTCCTGAAGATATTGAAACTGTTTATCGAGAAGATAAGGCTTGGTACGAGATGCATTTTACATTGCCTAAGGGATGTTACGCGACTGTACTTATAGAAGAACTTGCCAAACGAGAGATTAGGGAAGAAAAAATCACATCTAATAAACAAATTAAAGGTAAATAGTGTCTAATAAAAAACATCTAACATCAGCATTTTCACAACTCTTTGGAAAGTTCGCTTCAGCGTCTTTTCCCTCACCCCTTCAAAATATTATTAATCATGGTTATGTCAAACTTATGGGCTTAGATATGAGCGAGTTTTCTAATCCTTCTTCATATGAAACACTTAATAAACTTTTTACTCGTCATTTAAGCCAAAATCGTAGCTTTAGCACAGATGCAGATATTATGGTCTCGCCTTGTGATGCGCTTATTAGTGAATGTGGAAAGGTACATGACTTTGATTCTTTTCAAATCAAGGGGATGAAGTATAAGGTGGATGAACTCTTAGGAGAACATATAGACAGTAAAAATAAGCACAGGGTTAAAAATGGTAGATTTATAAATTTTTACCTTTCTCCTAGTGACTATCACCGTTATCATATTCCTACTAACTGTCGTATTACTAAGGCAGTTCATATTCCAGGTAAGCTTTATCCTGTAAATTTTTCTTACTTAAATAAGCAAAAAGATTTATTTATAGAAAATGAAAGAGTTGTTATTGAGTGCTATACACAAGATGATGATCTTTTTTATATGGTTCTTGTTGGAGCTCTTAATGTAGGTAAGATGGAAGTGTCGTTTGAGCCAAACATACAAACAAATTCTGAGATACGTGAACCACAAGCTTACGAGTATAAGGACTTATATATGAATAAGGGAGATGACTTCGGTTGTTTCCAAATGGGTTCCACTATTGTTATTATTTCTGAAAAAATGGATATATTTGTTCAGGCTGGCGAAAAAGTTAGCTTTGCACAAGATATAGCTTCTTTTAAAAAGTAAAACAATGTCTTCCAAGTCACATGATTACCTAGACCTTATTTTTTCGCAAAAGCTAAAGTTTGAAGAAGAAGTATTACAGGTCAACTGTGATAAAGATAGAGAAGAAGTAATGGTCTTAATCTACACTGAAATGTGTTCAGATGAAAAGCTAGCAATGCAAATAGATTTTTTAAAAATTAAGAGTATTGACGACCTTGATTTTAATGGAGTCAATATTGCCTTAGTTCAAATTTTTCTTGCTGAACTTATATCCTTAGCAAAAGAAAAAAATTTTACTCGGTTTGAAATTGAAAACATCAAAAACAACAAAGAATATCTGAAATTTCTGTATGAATTAGCACAAATATATATGCGCGGTTTTGCAGGTGTCTTT
This sequence comes from Sulfurimonas sp., assembly GCA_012963655.1. Taxonomy (GTDB): domain Bacteria; phylum Campylobacterota; class Campylobacteria; order Campylobacterales; family Sulfurimonadaceae. The sequence goes on along the minus strand of DTVI01000504.1, from coordinate 129 downwards.
TATAAAGAAGTTGTCAACACTTTTTTTGATCTCTTGAGTATTGCTGGTAAGCCTGAAAAACTTAGTCCTGTTGTTTCAGAAGTAATTAATGGTACCTTGAAGAGAAGATCTTTGTTAGAACAACATGAA
>DTVI01000503.1 GCA_012963655.1 Sulfurimonas sp. | reverse complement strand
AAGAATCAGGAAGAGCGTGAACCATAATCATAGAAAGTCCTCCTTTAATCCCTGCAAAGGTTAAGATAGACCACCATCTATAATTTACATTTTGTATCTTCTTACTCTTCTTAGAAATAAAACTAAAATTAAGCATCATAGCCGCGCGAATCAATGTAGTCACAAGGAAAAGAATAATAATCTCTTTTGAATAATGCATCATTTTTTCAGACTCGATAATCTCAGCTAGGGTAAAAAATAAAACTGCATTGGCAAAAAGGGCAAAAAAGGAGATAATTTGAAGGTTTTCATCAAGTCTAGCCTGGGTTGTTATCTTTTTATCTGCCTTAGTACTTGGTATTTCTAAGGCTTCATCTTGGACAATTCTGTCATCAACTGAAAAAGATTTAAACTGTTTATTGATAAAAAATCGAAGCGTCATCACTGCTACAATTAAGGATAAGATACCTGAAACATGAACAGCATGCATCTCAGCAATACCAAAAGAAACATAAGCCGTCAGTAAGACAATAATAAACTCATCCGTCACTGTATGAAGCCATTTTAAAATGCTTTTAGCCACATAACCAACTACAAAGCCAATAAGACTTGAAACAACTACTACCTTGATAAGAACAAAAGAAACTGACACAGGAGTGATTTCAATCCCATTAATAAGAGGAAGACCTACAAAGAAAAAAGCGATAACAGCGGTTGCATCATTAAAAAGACTTTCTCCTTCTGTTAGCACCTTTAAAGAATGAGGTAATTTAAACTGAGAAAAGATAGAACTTACACTCACTGCATCTGTTGCTAAGACCATAGAAAACAAACAAATTAACATCCCAACTGTAAAAGAATATTGTGTAAATGCCACATAATTTAAACCAATACCTATTAATATCGACAAGATAACAGCCACAAAACTTAGATAAAAAATAGCAAAACTATGCTTTTTCAAATCCCTGAGCTTAAAATTAATCGCGTCTGGTAACAAGATAAGGGGAAGTAAAAGATATACAATAGCATCAAAGTTTTCTTGGGCTGAAATATTTATATGCTCTGGTATAAGAGAGTATATTAATAATGTTAATGCCATAATTCCTATAGGAAGAGGGATAGAAAATAACCTTTGTAAGATACGTGAAAGAAGTAAGATAGAAATGATAGCAATTAAAACAGTGCTCATATAGTGCCTTTTTATTTGTATCATTATACCCCAGGCTAAATCAAAATTCTGATTGTAGATGCATCAACGCCTAAATAGGACCATTCGTTTCACTCATAAGCGAAGTAAACACTTAAGGCCAAGCCCAATACATTTACATTAATAAAAATTTATTCCATTTGCATTGACGTAAATGTACCCTCACGCTAAAGCATAACCTGCTAAAATTACATTAATATTTAGGAGTACCCATGGCAAACAGCTTTTCTACCCTTTCTCTTAGCACTGAGATGATTGATAACCTTAACAAACTAGACTATAAAGAGATGACACCTGTTCAAGAAGAATCCCTTCCTCATATTATTGAACGTGCAGATGTTATGGCTCAGGCAAAAACAGGTTCAGGAAAAACGGCAGCCTTTGGAATTGGTCTACTTCATCATTTAGATGTTAAAGAGGTCAAGGTTCAAGCAGCCATTATGTGTCCTACAAGAGAGCTATCAGAACAAGTAGCAAATGAACTTCGTCGTTTGGCTCGTTTTACCTCAAATATCAAGATACTTACTCTTGTTGGTGGAGAAGCCGTTTACCCTCAAAAGGTTGCACTTGAAAAAGGGGTGCATATCATTGTTGGAACACCTGGTCGTATCATGGATACCATCACCAAGGGGCATCTAGATCTAAGTGATGTTAAGACCTTGGTTCTTGATGAGGCAGATAGAATGTTAGACATGGGCTTTCATGATGATATTGCTGCTATTATCAAGTTCACACCAAAACACAGACAAACCCTTCTTTTTTCAGCAACCTATGAGATAGAAACGAAAAAACTTTCTAAGAAATTTCAACTTCAGCCTGAGTTTATTCATATCACCTCAGACGCAGATGAAACTAGTATTAGACAAACTTTTTATAATGTGCATGAAGATGATAAGGTAGAACTGATAGATGGGTTGATGGCACAAGATGAACTTGAATCATGTATTATTTTTTGTAACATGAAAACAACCTGCGATGATGTAGCTCAAGAACTTCATTTTCGCGGTTATGATGTGTCTGCACTTCACGCAGACTTAGACCAGAAGCAAAGAAATGAAGTCTTAACAATGTTTTCAAATAAGAGTTTAAATGTCTTAGTCGCGACGGATGTTGCCTCAAGAGGCTTGGATATTAAAGAGCTTCCTGCTGTGTTTAATTATGACATTTGTCATCAGGCCGAGGTTTATGTTCACCGTATTGGAAGAACAGGGAGAATGGGACAAACAGGACTAGCTTATACCTTTGTAGGTTCTAAAGAAGGCAAGTTTGTAGAAGCTATCTCAAAATATACTGAACAAAGAATTACTTTAAAAAATCCACCAAGTATTAATTCCAATAAAAAGTTTACAAGAACTGCCCCTATGAAAACCCTGAAAATTCTCGCTGGAAAGAAAGACAAGCTGAGACCAGGTGATTTTGTAGGTGCTCTGGCTGGTGAGTTAGGTATAAAGGGAGATAATATAGGAAATATATCCGTCATTGATAGGTTCTCTTATATTGCCATTGAAAAAAGTCTGATGGATAAAATTGACTTAAAAGACGATCGACTTCGCGTAAAGAAAAAAAACTACCGATATATTAAACTATAACAAGCCTAATAAAGAAACTGCATAACCCTTTAAGTCCTTATCTATTACATTGAGAGTATATAAGGACTGTAAAATGTTCAATAATAAAGCTAAAGCAAGTCTAGATACTATTTCAAGGTATATCAAATACCTTATATGAAAGTCTTGCTACCATTACTGAAGAATTTGAACGTTTATATGAAAGTGCTAAGAAGTTTAAACTTTAAAGTCTCTAATATCTACAAATGAACCACTAGGGCTTTGTAAAAGCTCTCCTAAAATCTTCATAATCTTTTCAACAATAATCTTAGGACTATAAACTAAACCTTCCTTATCACTGTTTCTAAGACTTTGAACTGAGGTGTACTTTTTTGTATCATGACTTCCCTCTAAAATGGACCTTAACATATCTGTTTTTATCAAACCTGGGGCTAAGGATATCAGATGGGTTTGCTTCATCTCAGTTGCATATAGTTTTATAAGCATATTTAGAGCAGCCTTAGAAAGTGAGTATCCATTCCATCCTAAGGAGCCATTTACTGAAGCACCTGAAGAGATAGCTATCACCTGTTTTACTTCTATCTTGTTTTTAATAAAAAAGTCTAAAATCGTTTTATTGGCCCACATATTTATGTCCATCTCTTTTTTTAATTGAGCCATTTCACACTCAGAAGTATCTTCAATCCGCCCTAAGATACCGGCATTTAAAACAATTAGATCTAGACTTTTGACCGACTCAAATAAAACACTTAAGGACTTATTTAAGGCTATTTCATCTGAAATATCAATCTTCTCGTAAAAATAATCGTCTCTTTTTATGCTACTTCTACCTAAACCATAAACCTTTTCATTTATATAATGATTAACAAAGGCCTCACCTAGACCCCTACTTGAACCTGTAATAAAAACATTCATAAACTTCCTTCTTTGTATCAGATATAATACCAAATGCAAACTATTCACGAACTAGAATATCTAGAAATAAGCAACAAAACAAGTACTCTTAAAATCTTTTTGCAAGGGGCACATATCTTTGACTTTAACGTTCAAGGGAAAAAGCCTCTTTTATTTTTATCCAAAACAGCGCGCTTTGAAAAGGGTGTTCCCATTCGGGGAGGTATACCTATTTGTTGGCCTTGGTTTGGAGTTCATCCATCTGACCCTTCCTTACCTAATCATGGACTTGCTCGAACAAGTCTTTGGAAGCATGTCAAAACACAAGATTTATCTGAGACTAAGACACAAATTATAATGTCTTTAAGTAGTTCACCTTCTAGCCTAAAAATATGGCCTTTTGACTTTGAACTTAGACTAGAAATTATCATGTCTGATATCTTAGAGGTTTCTCTTATCACAAAAAATACAGGAAAAAATAGTTTTGAACTCACCCAAGCACTGCACACATACTTAGAAATACACGACATACATAAGACACAGGTAAAAGGGCTAGAAGACAAGCCTTTTTATAATAAGTTAGATAATAGCTTTGATAATATACAAGAAGGGGTATTAGGTTTTGATACCGAGATAGACAGGGTTTATCATGATTTATCTGACCCTTTAATCCTTGAAGATACAAATCAGAAGATAAAGGTGCAAACCATAGGTTCAAATACCTTAGTAGCATGGAACCCTGGAAGTGAATTCAAGAATAGTTTTTCAGACCTAAGCAACTATAACAATATGCTCTGTTTGGAAAGTGCTAACGCACTAAAAGATTCTATTAGACTTGAGCCCCAAAAGGTACATGTTTTAAAAACTATTATTTCTCAGTATTAAAGGCTAATGTATTTGCCTTTATAAAACCTTTTACTTCTTTATTGTATTTCATATAGCTACATTCCCCATAAGACTGTTTGTAATCCCAATACCCTTGACCCCCGTAAGCCAAACCTACTGTTATCATTAATAAAGTTATTTTTTTTCTGTAAATCCTTCCTCAAGAAGAATTTATAGAGGTATTCTTATTCTTAAAACTTAGTTTATAAGATGGATATGTGTGTTTTGTGGCAGGTTTTAAAAGTATCTTTACGCTAAGATTTCAAAACTAAAAGGGTTTTCATGCATTTTCACCGTGTACATATAGAAGTAACCAATATTTGTGGACTGGCTTGTACCTTTTGCCCTCCAAAACTTCAACCTACCAAGACAATGACCTTAGATTTTTTTGAAAAAACACTTACACAATTGCAACCCTATACTAAAGAACTTGCCTTTCATGTGATGGGGGATCCGCTAACGCTATCTAACCTAAATGACTACCTTGAGGCCTCTTATAAAAAAGGCTTTGAAGTCACCCTTACTACAAGTGGATATTATCTTTTACAAACACCCTTTAAGACCCTCTTTCATCCCGCGGTTAGACAAATCAATATCTCTTTAAACGCCTTTAATAAAAACTCTTTAAAGCTAGGCTTTGAAGATTATATGGATTCTGTTTTAAACCTGTGTAATGAAAAGCTTAAACATTATCCTAAGCCCTTTATTAACCTAAGACTTTGGAATTTTGATGAAGCTTGCTCAGAGCATGAATTTAACACTGAGGTCTTTGAGAAGTTTGAGAAAGCCTTTGATATAGAACTTGATTTAAACAGTTTATATAAACAACGACCTAAGTCACTTCGTTTAGCCTCTAAAGTCTTACTTCATTTTGATACTTATTTTCAGTGGCCTTCTATGGACTCTAGCCATAATACCCAAGGGACTTGTTATGGTCTTAAGTCTCATATAGGCATATTAGCCGACGGATCTGTTGTCCCTTGCTGTTTAGATGGAGAGGGAGTGATAAACCTTGGAAACTTGCATGAAAGCCCTTTAAAGGATGTCTTAGAATCTAAAAGAGCAACAAATATGAGAATAGGTTTTGAAAAAGGTGAGGCTCTTGAAGAATTATGTAAAAAGTGCTACTATAAAGATAGATTTAGTGAGTAACACACTTTTCCCACACTTCACATCCCTATAATACATAAAAATTGGAGATTACATCAAATCTATGCTTTTCTTACTTGTTCTTATCACTGCAGGTTTTTCTGCTGAATACAAGTCTATATATAACATTTCTAGTGCTAAACAAAGTAGCTTACAAGAGTCCGTTATTAACACAATTTCAGCCTTAACAAAACATTATGAAGACCAAGGTGATACATATAAGTCTGTTGTTCTTGTTTCAGGAAATGCGTATAAATACTTTATTGATGATATTGAAAATTCCCCTTATAAGGATGAAAAAAACCTAGCAGCTATACAAAAAGAATTAAAACCCCAACTTGAAGCCTTAGTAAAAAAAGGCCTTATCTTTGAAATGTGTACAGTGGGTATGAAAAAGCACCATATGCTTAAGTCAGATATTTATTCTTTTGTGACACTTGTTTTTAATCGAAATAGCTCTCTTATCCACTGGAACACCAAAGGCTATCTAATCTTATACGTACAATAAGACAGCTCATCTTCTACGACAATAAAGGTGGAAATGATATATAAGAGCTAAACTTAGAAAAAATTCATGCCATTTGCTTTAAGAGAACTCTTTAAGCAGGCCACTTAACTCAAGGTCAAAACAAAATATGGCTTGTCTAAACTTCACCCTTATAGAAAAAGAATGCCTTAAAAAAGCTAATCTTGCCAAATCTCTTGCGTAACCTCAACACTTTTTTCATCAAGAAGCATACTAAGTTCTCCATCACTAATATTACATTGAAGCTTCATTGACCTCTGAACTAAGGCTTCAATATCACCCTTAATATTTAGATGAAGCACACCTAAATTTTTAAAACGTTTGAGCTTATTTTCTTCTTGCTTCCACCATGACCTTGCCGCTCCATCTTGATAAGTAACAATCATAACCTCATCTGAACGGCCGCAGGCCTTGCGAATACGTTTTTCATCAGGTTGGCCTAAATCTATCCATAGTTTGATTTCGCCATCAAGTCTTTTTTCCCAGATATCAGGCTCATCATCTTGATCTATTCCCTTAGTAAACGACAGGTCCTCACTTGCATTAAAAACAAAAGAAATAATTCTCACCATTAAACGTAAGTCTGTTTCAGAAGGATGTTTAGCTATAGTAAGTTCATGTTCTGCGTAATAATGTGTGTCCATATTGGCTATGTTAAGTGAAGCCTTATATATTGTTGCGCCCTTTGCCATTAGTAATTCCTAAATATTAAATTTTTTAAAGCACGTTCATCATCATTATTAGGGAAACTTGGCATGTTATCAAGTTTTTCTATAAAGCTAAAGCTTGGGGCTTGTTCACTAAATATATCTTTGATAAAGGTACTGTCTAGATTTGGTGCATTTAAACATGAGAGTACGGTGCACTCTTCACTTGAAAGTTCACCTAAACGTCTTATGATTTTTTGATAATCTTTCGTTGCAGCAAAAGAGCCTTTTTGAAAGCTTGGAGGATCAATAATAATAAGATCATAAGGACCTGCTTTTTTAATACGTGAGAATGACTTTAAAATATTATAAGGCATATACTTAGTAATCTTTGCACCTACCTCATTTAAAAGATGATTTTCTCGCCCTACTTCAAGTACTTTTTTATTCATATCAACATTAACTACAATACTTGCCCCACCCTTATAAGCACTGACAGAAAAGGCACAGGTATAAGAAAATAAGTTTAATACTTTTTTATCTTTAGCATTATCTTTTACAAACTCTCGTCCTATTTTCATATCAGGAAAGAAGCCAGAATTTTGGTTATTTAAAAGGTTTAATTTATAAGAAATACCATTTTCAACAGCATAGTTTTTCTCAGGTAACTTCCCTAAGATAACTTCAGAAGGAGCCTTAGCTAAGTATCGTTTTTGTAAGATAACAGCCTCATAAGAACCTGTATTAAAAACTGTCTCATATAATGTATTTAATTGTTTTTCAAGGCTTTCTTCAATCTCATCAAAATAAGCGATACTAAGGACTTTGTTAATGGAGTCAATGGTTAAAAATTCCCAAGATTGAAAAAATCCACCACGTCCATGGAAGAGTCGAATAAATTCTTCATTTTTTGTCTTTATCTTTTCTAATAATTGTGTTTGTAGGGTTTGAAGTGTTAGCATAAAAGTATTGTACTAAAGCTTGCCTTTGAGCGTACTCAAGACAAGCTAAAGGGCTTTATTATTGTACGAAGTTACCTATTTTTGATTCTTTTTGCATCTTTTTTAGTAAGGTTGACATTGCCTTTGGTACCTTATGAAACTTAGAAATAAGACCCTTAGCTCTTAAAGCACTAGTCCTTGGTTTTTCTTTACTTAGGCTAATACCTTTGATAGGATCAAGTAAAGCATTATAATAAGACTTATCCTTTACATCATACATAACAAGCTTTCCATTACTCTCTATCCAATGAAAAGAAGAATCTCCTTTTAAAAGACCTTTGAAGGTCTCTCCATCTCCTTGCACAAAGGTCATTATTCCCTGTCTTGCTTGACTCGCTATTAAAAGATTGGCTGACACTAAAAGTGCCAAAACTAGTTTTGTTATTAATCTCATCTTTTTTCCTTAATCTATTAAATTGTTTATAATACTTAAGGTCATTGTTCTGTCCCCAAGATCTTGTGAAAGCACTTCTACACTATATCCTGTTGGTTCACTGTATAACTGTGTTTGTGAGTCATTAATAATATCGCCTACAAAATACACATCCTCATAATTCACAGAAATGCTTTCTGTTGATGTCATTAATGTACTTTCGTCTTTTTCAACAAGAGATACCTTATAATGGTTTGCTTCGGTTTGCACTCCGTCTTCTCTATTATATAACTTGTTTGTATCAACATGATACATCATCATAAACAAATCATTATTGCTAAAACGACTGTCAGAGGTTTGAAAAGAGCTATCTGTACTTTCACGAGATGTATCTCTACATTCAATAAGAAAGAATTCATTAGGCTTATTTGTAACAAGTTTAATAATTTCTGTTGACGAACATTTGATATTAATTTCTTGAGATGTCTTAACATCAATCATCTTTATAGGTAGTTTTGTATCTATCTTATTATAAGCAGAAAACTGTGTTGGTGTTTCGCCTTGATAAGAATCACTAAGCTTTCTTGACCATGAACCTGAACTCATTACATCATACACACCTAAACCAGAACCACCACCATCATCATAATAATCACCTAAGAATAATGTGGAATGACCTAATTCATGCACTATGATTCCTACAGTTGCCTTATGTCCGCCATGATTTGCGCCAAACCTTGCGTATCTACCTGTAGTGGCAGGATTAGCTGTATAACGCATGACCTTCACACCATCTACACTTAGAGTAGAGTCAGCATTAAATGACCAAGCATGTGCCCAAATAGATGAACTTAAAGAATCACCATAAGAACCTTCTCCACCAGCAACAATAAAAATTATCTGTAATTCGTGAGAACTTAAACTTCCATCACCATCTGTATCTAAGATTGCAAAATCCATATTATCAACTACTTCTGCATTTACAATGGCTGCTGCAATCTCTTCATCTCTAAAGCGTGCATTATCAATATTACCCGTATGATTTTTATTCATTTCCACCATAATAACACCATCATTAGCCAAGCCCGAGGTTTCTGTCACAGGAACAAACTCAATCTTCGAGTCTGTCACTTCTTTGTACCAAGAATTTACTGAAGTATTAGCTGGATTTACTGTATTATCAAAGATTTTATTTGACCAGATAGAAGCTTCCGTTTCAAAGTGATCATTCCAGTTCATCACAACAACTAATGTAGGAATTAGTTTTGTATCTCTTTTTACAATTTCTATTAAGTTGATTGTTATACTGATACTTAGACTGTTTCCTGCGCTGTTTGTTGCAAAAGCACTTAAGTTATACACAGGTACTACTGTAAAGTCTAAAAGACTTCTTGTACGAATCTCACCATGAGCATTAATTTCAAAGTTAGTACTATCACTTATAGTAAATGAACTGATGGCTGTATCTCCACTTGAAAGTACACTAATCTTTCCTACTAAGGTACCAATGTCTATATTTTCATCAATAGAAGCTGAAAAAGAAGATAATAAAGCAAGTACATCAGCAACATCTGAAATGCTAATAACAACATCTCCTGTTACACTCGAACCTGAAGTATTAGTAGCAACTGCTTGTAAATTATAAACGCGCTTTGTTTCATAATCTAAAGAAGCATCCGGGACAACCGTAATAATACCTTGATTGTCGACCTTAAAGTTTGCATTTCCTGCACCACTGAGAACAATAGATGAAACGGCACTATCCCCTGCATTACTAACTGTAATTTCACCTACTCTTGTACCGACAGCCGAGTTTTCAGCTATAAGGTCTGTAGATGATGACAGCTCTGCATCCCCGCCACACCCTGTAAGCATAAATGCCATTATGAATAATATATAGGTATATACAAATGCCTTCATTGTTTCTCCTGTATAAATTTTCAGAATTTTACCCTAATACAGTTTAATATATAACTTTTACTTATTATTTATCAAAAAAATACTTAGAAAAAAGCTTATATTAGCTTTTGCATATATAAGAAGAAAAATGATGAAAGTAATAAGTTTTAATCTGTATAGAAGAAGGGTATAGCCTAAAAATCAACAACTAGTTTATGCTAGTAATTTTTGTATTGTCTCTAAAGTAATAAAAACTATACAAGATAATCATAAATGCAGCAGTGGACTTCAACATAGCTGTAATAGCGATAATGTCATAAAAGTGCACGCCATTTCCTTGACTCTGGGTTGTGTACGTATAAGCAATCAAAGGGATTAAAATCATAAGAAGTCTAAACTCAGTCTTATGTATTTGAACACTATTCCATCCTCTAATAAAAATATAAATAACAAGAAAAAGCTTTATACTCTCTATCAAGGCATTATGTAAAAAGGGAATAAAAACCTTCCAAGACATAAAATCAGGCGCAATTGAATAATAATTTAAATGCACAAACACTAAGATAATAAAGATAGAAATTAAGAAGTAGTTCACAAGGTCTTGATTTTTAATAAGCTTAATAAAACTGTAAAAACCAAGAAAATAAAGAACAGACCGTAAGCTCACTAAACCTAGTCCATTAATCATATATTCAAACCCAATAAAAACTATAAATAAGCCTATAAGGGTATATGCTTTTTTCATCTCTTGAAAGCTTTTACTTCCAAGATAAAGGTATATACTGATCAAAGAAAAAGACAAGACTAAGATAGGCTCAAAAACATACCAAAGTGTACGCAACTTATCTACCTTCCATATTTGCGCCATTACAGAATCTGGTATCTGTCCTTTTATGATAAAGTATGTTAGCAAGGCACTTAAAGCAAGAAGAAGAGTACAAACGATAAGCATCTTTCCTTCTAATTTTTGTCTTAAAAGCTCACGTATCAAAAAGAAAGAACCAGAACTTAAGACAATAAACCAAGCCATGCCAATCACAGAAATTAAAATATTGATATACCATAAGGAATTGCTCATACTCCCTAAAGTAGATTCTTGTTGGCTAAAGACAAAATAAAAGGAAGGGATGAGAAGAAGTGAAGTTGCACTGATAAATATATTCTTTAAACGATAAATGGAACGAAGGTACAAAAATGAAATAAAGATTAGAAGATATACCTCAGCCATTAAAAAGTACTGAATCCAACCATCTCTAGCAAGCCATCCCCAAAGACTATAAACTTGCATAATTAAGGCTAACAAAACAAGTGGAAATCCAATAATAAGACCAGAACTTTTGGACATACCTTCTCCTATAGAAAAATTAAATCACATTGTAGAGAAAAAAGTATTAAAGAAGTTTTATTTATTAAGATATATTAATACCTAAGCATTTTCACATAAGAGTTGACAAAGTTCAGACATATCATTAATAATGGCTTCAGGCTTATAAACACTAATGGCTTCATTATAGTTATACCCATACGTAACACCAACACTTTGCATATCTGCTGACTTAGCGGCTAATATATCATTTTTAGAATCACCTATCATTAGACATTCTTCTGGACTTAGGCCTAAGGTTTTACAGACATGGATAAGAGGCATGGGGTCTGGTTTTTTCTTTGGTAAGCTATCTCCACCTAAGCAAAGTTCAAAAATATTATCTATATTTAAACCAATCAAAAGAGGCTCAATAAAATCAAAAGGCTTATTTGTTACTAAGGCTAGTCGAAATCCCCTAGCATGAACATTTTGAAGTACTTCCAAGACATTTGGATATAAAACAGTTTCAACACAAATATTGTTTTTATAAGAAGCTAAGAAATGAGAGAAGGCCTTATTATAAAGTTCAGGTTCTAGTAACTCGTTAATCTCTGACTTTCCGCTTAGAGCACGTTTTACTAAGGTTTGCGCACCATTTCCTACCCATGTACGTATTAATGTAGATGAAAATACTTCACGTCCTAAACTTACTAACATATCATTAATAGCTAAGGCTAGGTCAGGCACACTATCCACCAGTGTCCCATCTAAATCAAATATCAACACTTTCTTATTTTCAAATACCAAAATCTAAAACCTCACTATGAATTATTTGTTTTTAAAATAATTATTATTAATGGAATTATAGCTAAATCAAAAAAAACATTTCTTAATATTATTTTTCAAGACCGAATAATAAAAGATTTATAAGACTTATCATACTTCTAAGACTAAGCCGCTTATGCTATAATTACTCTTATATAAACTAAGGTATTAAACAGTGCAAACCCCATCATCTAAAACTCAAAAATTTATTTTAAAACTTTTTCCAGAGATCATGATCAAAGGCCCTTCGGCAAAACGTCAAATGGTGGGTCAACTCTATATTAACCTAGTAACTATCTTAGAAAGAATAAGCCAAGATATTGCCATTAAAAAGTTCTCTGATAAGATTGAAGTGGTTTCACCTATAGAAATACTTCCAGAAGTTAGACAGGTACTTTTAAGAACCTCAGGCATTGAGCAAGTTTTAGAAGCCTTACAGTTTGATGATATGGACACTTTGGATAAGATAAAAGTTACCGTTGGTGAACTTATGGCAGATGAGATTGAGGGTAAAAGTATTGTCGTTAGATCTAAAAGAACAGGAACGCATACTTTTACTTCAACCCAATTAGAACAAACAGTGGGTGGATATTTACTCGCACACACCCAGGCTAAAAATGTTGATCTAAGAAATGCTGAAGTAACTATCAAACTAGAGCTTATTCATAATCAACTTAATGTTATCACTACCAAGTACAAGGGTCTAAGTGGTTTTCCTATAGGTACACAAGGCGATATCCTTTCTTTAATGTCAGGAGGCTTTGACTCAACAGTGGCTTCTTACCTAACAATGAAGAGAGGTCTTAAAACCCACTTTGTCTTCTTTAACCTTGGGGGAAATGCTCATGAAATAGGGGTAAAGCAAGTAGCCTTATATCTTTGGTCTAAGTTTGGATCATCTCACAAGGTGAAATTTATCTCTGTTCCCTTTGATGATGTCTTAACTGAAATCTTTCGCTCAACCGCCCCAAGTTATATGGGAGTTACCCTTAAACGCTTAATGATCCAAGCCTCTGAGAAGATAGCAGATGAAATGGAGATAGACGCCCTTTTAACAGGTGAAAGTGTTGCTCAGGTATCGAGTCAAACCTTGCGTAACCTAGCCCTCATCGACCAGGTTTCAACTAAACTTATCTTGCGCCCTCTTTCAACAATGAACAAGCCTGATATTATGGCCATTGCAGACTCGATTGGAACAAGATATTTCGCAGAAAATATGCCTGAGTATTGTGGTGTTATTTCTCAAAATCCTATCATTCATGGTTCTTTTAAACGTATGGAAAAAGAGGCTAAACGTTTCGATTATGATGTCTTAGATAAGGCAGTTGAGCAAGCTCAACATATTTATGTGCATGAGATAGTCGATGATGTAAATGAACTTGAAGCCGTAGAAGTGGTAAACGACTTAAGTTCAGGAGACTATACCGTTATTGATATACGCGCTGAAGATGAATGTGTACAAACAAGTTGTGAGAGTATAAAGATACCCTTTCATAAACTAAAAACAGAATTTGAAAAGCTACCTCAAGATAAGAACTATCTTTTATATTGCGAAAAAGGCATCATGAGTCAACTCCATGCCCAATACCTTAGAGATGCGAAAAAAAGTGATAATGTTAAGGTTTATAGACCTAAAGACTAAGACCTTCTTCTTAGATAAAACTTTTCAAGGCATCTTGTATAGATGTGTATTTAAACTTAAAACCCTTAGCTAAAAGATGTTTTGGCCTTACCCTTTGACCTTCTAAGATAAAACTAGCACCTTCTGAAAATATCAGCCTTATCATAAAAGCTGGGACAGGAAAGACACTTGGCCTTTTCATAAGCCCCGCTAGTGTCTTTGTTAATTCTTGGTTACTTGTTGGTAAGGGTGAACATAAATTATAAACCCCTTCTAAATCATTTTCTATAATATGTTCATAAGCCTTACAAAGATCATATATATGTATCCATGATAAGGATTGTTTCCCACTTCCAATGATTCCCCCTAGTCCTAAGAAAAAGGGCAGCCACATCTTTTGTAACATTCCCCCATTTTTTCCCAAGACCACACCAAACCTAAATATAGTCGTAGGAATATTTGTCTTAAAGGCTTCATCTTCCCAGTCCTTACATATCTTAGATAAATAGCTTGTGCCGTAGCCACTGTTTTCATCTGAATATTCTTCATTCTTATAAATTCCAACAGCAGAAGTAGATATAAACATACGGGGTTTATTGTGACATAAGGAGATGGCCTTAACCAATTTTTTAGTAGTATCAATTCTTGAATTATAAAGAGACTTTTTATAAGACTGAGTCCACCTAGAAAAAATAGACACTCCCGCAAGGTTAATAAGTATATCTACACCCTCAACCTGCTTAGAAATATTTTCAATTGTAGTCCCTTCTCTTACTCTTAAGCCTAAAACATTATTTCCCTTAGCTTGGAAATAAGTCCTAAGTTCATTTCCCACAAAACCACTACTTCCACAAATAAGAATATTCATCTTCTTCCTTATTCTTAAAAAATATATAATCAATTACTTACTGAGTTGGCGCAA
>DTVI01000502.1 GCA_012963655.1 Sulfurimonas sp. | reverse complement strand
TGCGCAGTTGTCGCATCTCCGTTTTTGTTACGATTCGCTTTACCAACGTCGAACAAATTCCCAAACTCTTCGAGCAAAGCTTTATTTTCATGCAATGCTTCCTCAACGTCTGTATTGTTCTGTTCAAAACACTTTTCACGTACGCGAGCAACGACATCTGTCAAACGGTGCTGTAGTGTATCCGACTCTAACTTGCTACTCTTGCTTTCACCGAGGGCACACTTGAGTAGAGCAGACATGTATGGGATGTCGAGACCTGCGGTGCTCTCCCATGTGGAGTCTTGAACTTCTTTAGGCTGATACGTTAACGTCAGTTGTTTAGTAACGTATTCGAAGGCCGCTTCGGCGTAGTTCGTCGGCAAGATTCGTTTTAAGATATACCCGTCGGAAATTTTCTCGACGATAAATAAAGCCCATGCTTTAGAATTTGATAGGTACGGAAACAATTGTCTTTCTGACTCGCGCTTACCTTTGGGAAGATACTCTTCGCTGCATCGATTCTTTCGGAGGTCATGTGTGTTGCGGAGTACTGTTTCTCGGCGTAGGCAAGGTCGAACGAGTTTTGCAAGGAACTCGAACATCGCTGGCGTCAGCGTGCCGCTCCGTGTGAATCCTTCGACCTCGCGGAGTGAAACGGACCAGCCTTGGTAGCGGAGATGTGTAATATCGTGTTTGGACGTCTCCCGTAGCTTACCAGTGAGATCGTAGTGGTCCAGTTGCTTCCGCGCTGCAGCTACTTCGAATAGGTGGGGGAATTCCTCCAACTTCGCAACGACTTCTTCCAGGTCTGCTTTTGCTGCTTTGTTATTCTCTGAGTGGAGGTTTTCAACGATGTCGGCCATCGTTGCTTCGGGTTGCGCCCTTACGGCTGCAAGGATCATATCGGCAAGTTTCGATTCTTCTTCCGTCCAGCATTTTTCTGGTGTGTACAGCGCAGGATCGCGCATGTGCTTCCTGATTGTTTGCGAGAACTTGACACGAGCATACCTTTCCCATTGCTGTCTGGCTTGGTAGGATTTGTTTTCTAATTGCTTCATGATGGTGGACATATCTGGAAAGGAATCCTCCAGCATGAGATGATCGGGATGACGAACGCGGGACAACGCAACGAAGGCAACACCCGGCGCGGATGCTGCCTTCGTTAAGCGCACGATCGCGCGATCCAACGTCATACCCTGCGCTTTCCAGGGCGTCATGGCCCAGCCGAGAATCAACGGGAATTGCGTGCGCGTTACGCCCGTGTTCCCTTCTTCGTTGCGCGTCAACGCATACAGTGGTACCCACGTAGCCCGTTCGGCTTCGTCGTAGAACCGCGGACCTGCATATTTCGGGAAATCCACAACGATCACACGCGGATGCCGTTTTTCGGGATCCTCGTGGTTAGGGTGGTGACCTTCTTGGAAGATAATCCGTTTCACTGTACCTTGTGTACCGTTCATCAATCCCTGCTCCACGGCAAGGTTACAGATTAAAATTACGCGCGCTTGTTCAGCCACTTCCAACTGATTGGCCAACCCATTGAAATTTTCGTCACGCATTTTGTCTGCTTCATCGTCTGGCACGCCTTCGTGCAGTGCATCGATGCGAACGATCGGTACCTTCTTGTCACGTGCCATTTGCCGTAGGTATGCTTTGTTGTAAAATTCGCAGTTCTCTTCAGGGTTTTCTTCCGTTGTCCTGCGGAAATCCATGATGACGGGTGCGGAGGCGAAGGCCTCGCGCTCGCGAAGGTTAAGGTGGCTGCGTTTACGCTTGGATAGCCAGTAATAATCTTCGATCGTCCACTCAAGATCACGAAGGCGACGCAATACCTTGACGAAACGATCTGCACGCTCGTTGAACGCTTTCTCTTCATCTGTCTTTGGATCGTCGATCTTTGTAAGGCGGTGCGTTTTCGTGAGAATAATTACCTTTGTAAACTCAGAGTAGACGTTGAGACCACGATTTGACAGCAGCACAGAAGTCTTGTCTCCTTCATCCGCCGTATTTTTGTGAGATTTCACATCGTAGATCTGCTGGTCCATGATCGCTTCGCACTGAGCAGGGTCGCCCACGCCAATGCAGGAGACTCCCCCTAACGAATGCATTTTCGGATTCTTTCCAGCTTTTGCCTGTGCCAGACGCGAATCAATACGACCCATCATTTGGCGCCCCACCATACTAATTTCATCCAGGATGATCAAATGCGTCTTTCCCAGACGCTTCTGGAGCTCATGCAATCTATCCGAATCGTCGGGTAACTCGTTGAAGAACGGTGGTCGAAACCAATGGATCAATCGATGGACTGTAGTGGCGTTAAAGCGAAGGTTGAAGGCTGCTGTGCCAGTCGGAGCTCCCACACGAACGAACGTATCTTCGTCGATCTCTACAGGTAGGTTGGCTCTGGCGAGGGCATTTTGCAATTCCTGCAAGAAGGTTTGCACGGCACGTGTTTTGCCGGCGCCTGCTGAGCCGAGGAGGAGCAGGCGCATCGGTTCAGGTTGCGTTCCATTTCTCACACACTCAAGGACATGTTGAACGTGATCAAGAACCATGGTCACGAAGAGTTGTTGATAGTCGTCGCCGAGGGTCTCACGTGACAAGGTTTCGTCACTGTACTTGACGGCCTCCGTTGTCAGACGTTCCCACGTCGACGTGCGGCAAGTACGTTCGTGATCTTTCCAGTGATAATCGTAAGCTTCTTTGGGCTCAAGAGGATTGACCAGATTTTCGAAGGGCATTGGCGTGCGTCCTTTCAAAATCGCTTCGGCATCAGTATTCGGACCCCATTTACTGTGCAACTGCCAGTTCGTGAGGTGTTCTTTCTTCCAGTGGTAATCCGTACCATGCGTTTCTTCCCGTTCGGTGTCTTGCACCTCTGGATCCTGTTCTGGCTCACCTTGATCAAGTATGTATCGGTGTGTCTTCCGATATTTTTCTTCATGCGCGAATTTCTGAACCTTGTCATTGTCCTTCCTTGGCTTTGTTTCGTCGTCGCTGGATATTCTTGAGTCATCTCTTGGAGGATCTTCGAACGGAGCGTCTGTTGGGATGATAGATATTTTGTTTTGTATTTCATAATTGCGCTTGATCCATTTAGGACACCATAAGTTGTTTGCATCCAAGACGAAGTCGTCCAACGCGGCACTGTAACTGCCTTGGTAATGTTCGCGGACCATTTGGTCAATATACTCAACACCTTGTAGACCTGCACATGGCATGTACGCATAAAGCGTTTTGCGCGCGTACTCCCTGTGTAGTTCGTGCGTCTTCTTCGCTTGCGCGGGCCAACCGTTGCCGCTCACTGCTACGATCTTCTCAGTTTGTTTCTTAATCAGGCAGCCACGCGAGACGTCATACAGTCGCGAAAACGCGTAAAACGAAATATCTTGTAAATCCTCAAGCAAGATACCTGCCGGCCGCTTCAAATCACCACGGGCGCGGAATCCCTCCAACGCGGTCTTGTTCGTTACGCGCTGATTCGCCTTTGTTTTTTCGAGAGCTTCGTTTGATTTAACGGTCGCCCACGTCGACACGGACGCGGAGCGTACGTCTCCGAAACTGGAGATAACGCCAGGCAGGCGTAGGCCGAAGTGAACGACCTCGAAGAGTGAGTAGTCGCGATCGCCGAGGATCTTGTTGTAGAATTTCATAATGGTGCGTCTCCACAAGTCGTGCATCCCGTCTTCTGTTTCGTACTGAACGACTTTGTCTAAGACATCTTCGAAAAGCTTGCCGAGGTGCTTTGAACCCTTGCCAGCCTTCGCCGTGTACTTCGTCAGATATTCAAGAACAGCCCATAAATTTAGCAGTGGGCGCCAATCGATATTACCCAGATTCCCCAGTAGCAGGTGTTCTTCGAAATTGTTTATCAGACCGTCGTTTCTTCCCAAGAAGAGGTTCCGTAGGTCTGGACGGTATGGATCCTCAATGATCACTCCGCGCTTATTCCCTTCCAAGAACTCCTGGAGTTCGCGTGGAAAAAGATACCGACAGTAAATCACGTCCTTTTTCGATCTTC
>DTVI01000501.1 GCA_012963655.1 Sulfurimonas sp. | reverse complement strand
TGAGAAATCTTATCTAAGGCTTTGCTGAGTATAGTTTTGGTAATAGTATTAATGTCTTTAACATGTAAAGTTGGAAAAACAATTCCAAACTTACTAGCATCGAAACGCACCTTCATCGCATGTAATTCATTTTCCACGGCAGTTTCAATATTTTTTGCAAAATCTTGCAGAAGTTTATCTACCCCATCTCGTCCTAATATTTTGTTTGCCGTTTCTATGCCTCCGAAATAAAAGCTTAAAATAACGCCATTAGCATTAATATCTTCCGCATGTATAAGTGTTTTGAGTTTTAGATCGAAATATTTTTTATTACCAAAGCCCGTTAAGGTATCTGTATAAAGGAGTTTATGATAATTTTTAACGGCAATTGACTCTTGCTCAAAGATCTTTTGTACCTTTTGTACCATCTTGTTCATTACAAGTGTAATTTCTTTTAGCTCGGTTGTGTAGGGGATGGTCTTGTTTATAATAAAGTCATTCTTACCAACGGCTTCAGCTTGTTCTCTTACACGTGTTAAAGAAGCTAAAACAAAATGTAAAAGAAAAGATAAGATGATAGAAGTAACACATAAGATAATCACAAAGGCAATAAGTAGTTCGTTAAAGATTTTAAATAGTTTGACATGTGCACCTTCTTCTAATGCACTTACTTCCAAGATACCAATGGGTGTCCATCCTGCTGAGATATGCGCAGAACCAGACTGCACGTCTAAGCTATATAGGTTTAAAAACCAAGAAGGCACAGCACTTTTAGTATCATCTTTTGCCCGTGAATATAGCTCTTTTCCCTGCATATCAACTAAGATGATTTCCTTATAATAGCCACTGTCAAAGACAGCATTAATCATGGTTGACATCGTGGATATATTACCTTTTGCCTTGGCTAAGGACAGACTTAAAGAAGCTGTGGTGTTTTGGGCATTTGCATAAAGCTCTTCTTGCGCATAGTTAGTGGCTGAACGGAAGTTAAGTGTCATCACGGAGGCAATAACAACAAATAAAAATAGGCTGAAAATAAGTGCTATCTGTTTAAAGAGGCTCATAATTGGTTCCTTTGTATACGGTTAATTAGATTATCCCACTTTTTATGGGTTTTTGGATGAATTTTAACTTTCTTACCTTTTCCTTTTTTACGTGCTTGAAAAAGGGAATCACCATTAAAGTTATAGATAGGTGTAAGGTCAGTTCTTCTTGAAGCAGGAAGAACTTTAAAGTTAGTATTGTCTAAGATGAGAGGCTGGGAAGAGGGTGTTTCAAAATAGGTTAAAACCATATGAGGTGCCTTGAAACGGCTTGACTTAACATAAGTCATAAAAAGTTTATTACTGTCTATACCTAAGCTCTTAAGCGCAAATAATTTGGCAATAACATAATCTTCACAATCACCCTTATCTTTGGCTAATAATTCAATAGGTGTGGCCCAATAATCTTTTTGTTTCCAGTTTTTAATATCACTCTTATAAGGTACATTATTATAAAATTCATTTACTTCATCAAGTTTCTCTTTTTCACTTTTGTGTTTAAGAGAAAGTATCATTTCATTATAAGCTAGAAAACGGTTCTTAGCAAAAACTCCATACTTCTTTTGTATCTTTTCAATGATACCTGCACTTATCTCTGCTGCATTAAAGCCTTGGGATAAATAAATGATTAGGAAGAAGATGAAGAATTGTTTCATTTCAACATTAAAGCAAGGGTGAAACGATCACCAATGCCAAGCTTTTCAAAGATGGAACTCAGATGAGCCTTTACCGTTCTTTCTGTAATATTTAAGGATGAGGCAATTTCTTTATTACTACTTCCCTTAACCACTTCTAAGGCAGTCTCTTTTTCTCTTTGACTTAGTTTGTCTAAAAGTTCAGCATGAGAAGTACTTTGTAAACTCGACTGCTTTATAAGGTCTTTCATAAAGCTAGGGTAAAGCCAGATATTACCACTGTTAACAAGAGAGATTGCTTGTTTAAGGTGTATTTGGTGAATATAGGTATTGGCGTAAGCCTTTAATCCTTTTTGAAGTAAGACCTGTCCTTCATCAAAAGAAGGTACATCACTAAGGGCCATAACCTTAAGAGTAGGTCTTTGACTTAAAAGTACAAGTGCTGTGGGTGCATCAGTGAGTACAATGATATCTTCTTGTATTTGCATGATAGACTCTCTTATAACAAGTGTTTCTTCCAGGTCCTCAGTTGAAAAGATTTGTTTAATACGCTTTAGTAAGGGAATGAAATCTGTATATAATTGTACCATTTAACGTTCCGTTAAAGCACTTTGACGTGCTTTGATAATAGGTTTAAGTAGATAATCCATTACTGTCTTTTTACCTGTTAAAATGTCAACATTAGCAACCATCCCAACTAAAATTTCAAACTGATTACCTTCTCTTTCTAAAAAGTTTTTATTGGTCTTAATTCGAACCTCATAAAAACTATCTCCTTCTTCATCAATAATAGTATCAGCGGAAATATGTGTAACAATACCTTCTAATCCTCCATAAATAGAAAAGTCATAGGCTGTAAACTTTACAATAGCCTTTTGACCAGGATATAGATAAGCAATATCAGAAGGTTTAATCTTGGTTTCTATAAGCAACTTATCTTGAATAGGAACAATTTCTATAATGTCCATTCCTGGTTGTACGACGCCACCAATGGTGGTAATAAGTAATTGTTTAACTACCCCTTTTACAGGTGAACGTACATTTGTTCGTTTCACTTGATCTTGTATCGCCCCACCAACCTCAGTAATTCTTGACACCTCGGCACTTACCTGATTTAATTCTTCTTTTGCTTGGTGCTGAAATTCCAGACGGGCTTCTAAGATTTTATCTTTAGCCTCAATAATAGTAGACTTAATACGCGGTATTGAAAGTTTTCCAGCATCTAAGTCTCCTTTCATCGCGCTTGCCTGTCTAGAAAGTTGTAGGAACTCTACCTTTGAAACAATTCCATTAAGCATTAAGGGTTTAGTTATACGAACTTCTTCTTTAATGAGGTTATATGAAATTGCAAGTTGGTCACGTTTAGCTCTTGCTTCAGTTAGTTCCTGAGTTCTTTGATTAACTTGTTCTTGTAAAATATTAATTTGTTGTTTGAGCTGATTTTTATTAGTCCTAAAAAGACTCTGTTCATGAATAACTAAGGCTGGCATTTGTTCTTGGATTTGTGTAGGTATTTTGAATTCTCTACCTTCTGCCTCAGCATTAAGACGGATCATTTTAGCCTTAAGCTCTAAGATACGTAAAAAGTTTTCTTCATATGATGATGAAAACTTTGTATCATCAATCTTGATAAGAACTTGACCTTTTTCAACCGCTTCTCCCTCATCCACTAAGATATCAGAAATAATCCCACCTTCAAGGTTTTGAACAATTTGGATTTTCTTAGAAGGGATTACCCGACCTTGACCACGGGCAAGTTCATCAACATTAGCATAATTAGCCCATAATAATGCCCAAAACATAAATACAGCAAATATCCATAAGATGTATTTTGTTTTGGTACTAGATTTTTGTAATACAGCAGCAGAAAGAGAATCCATATACTTTAAGTCATTTTGTGTATATTTACTCATGAATTTCCCCCCTTACTTAAGGCTTTTATTACATCTTTCTTTTTTCCATCTTGAAGAATTTTTCCATTATCAAGTAATATAATTCTATCACATAAAGCAAGTAAAGAGGTCTTATGGGTCACCGTTAGTGTAGTTGAACCTGTGATTTTTTTAGAAAGTCTTTGTATTAGAAGGGCTTCTGTTGTTGAATCCATTGCATTACTGGGCTCATCTAAGATAATAATAGGCGTTGGATGAATAAAGGCTCTCGCAATAGCAACACTTTGTTTTTGACCTCCAGATAGACTGGCTCCTTGCTCATCAATTTCCATATCAAATCCCTTAGGATGTGTATTAACAAAAAGATCAACAGTACCAATCGCGGCGGCTGCTAAAATCTCTTCATCACTTGCATGAGGCATTTTATAAACAATATTATCACGTAAGGTTCCACGCAAAAGTGAAATCTCTTGAGGTACATAACTTATATTTTTTCGAAGATTAGCAGGGTCAATTTGATTGATATCGATATCATCAATTAAGATAGAACCTGAAGTTGGTTGATACAGTCCCATCAAGAGTTTTTCAATACTCGTTTTTCCTGAGCCAACACGTCCAATAATTGCCATATGTTCACCTGGATGAATGACAAATGAGATGTTTTTTAAGATCTCTGTTTCATGATTAGGATAAGTAAAGCAGACATCTTTAAATTCAATTTTTCCTTTAATATCTGAATGCTGTACATATGATTTATTCAGAGGTCTTTCAACAGGCATATTGATAATATCATTTAAAGAATTATAGGCTGTTTTTGTTTGCTCATAATTAGAAAGAAGTGCAGCTACTTGAGCAAGAGGAGCGATAGCTCTTGAGGTAAGAATTACAGCGGCAATAAGACCACCCATACTAAGAGCATTATCAGCAATAAGGTAAACCCCAATGATAAGAACAATAATGGTGTTGACCTGAATTAAAAAACCTGTGATAGTTGTAATAGAAGCTGATAAAATTTTAGATTTCAAGCTTTTATATGCAATCTCTCCTGTCGCTTCTTCCCACTTATACTGCGCGTGGCCAGTAGCGCCCATAGTTTTAATTGTTTCTAAATTACTTAAGGTTTCTATTAGTACGGAATTTTTATGTGAGGCAGCCTCATAAGTGCTTTCAATACTTCTTTGTAAAGGCCCCTTAACAATGAAGGAATACAAAATAATAAGCAAGATAATAAAAATTGGCGCCATAACAACAATACCTGCAATATAATATGTCACCACAAGAAATAAAAGAATAAAAGGCAGGTCAATAAGGGCTGAGACACTTGAGGAAGTGATGAAGTTACGAATAGAATCAAACTCTTTGAGATTATTTGCAAAAGAACCTACGGACTTCGGTTTAACTTCCATCTTAAGGTTCATAACCTTAGAAAACAAGATAGACGACATAATCACATCAGACTTTTTACCTGCATTTTCTAAAAAATAACTACGTATAAGTTTTAATGCCATATCAAAAAAGTGCACAGATAAGATTCCAATTGCAAGTACCCACATAGTCTCAATGGCACCATTAGGTACAACTCTGTCATATACATTCATTGTAAATAAAGGTGTGGCTAATACAAAAAGGTTAATAAGAATAGAGGCAATCATAACATCTCTATAGATAGAAGTTGATTTTTTTAGTGTTCCCCAAAACCAATGACCTTGCATATCTATATGCATAGGCTTAGTTTTTAAATTGGTATGGCGTTGTGGCTTTAAGAAGAAGGCAAAGCCGAGATACTGCTCTTCAAGCTTTTCCTTTGTAATCCATTCTTCGCCTTGAGAAATTTCAGGAAGTATGATTTTAAAGCTAGAATTTTCTACATCAATTTCTTTTAAGATACAGGCTTGTTTGTTTTTTAAAGTAAGGATACATGGAAGGACCATAGTAGAAATACTGTCTAAGTCACGTTTAACAAGCTCAGAAGCAAATCCTGCATGCTTAGCCGCACGTGAGAAATTTGCCTTAGAATGGTGAATAGAAAAAAGTTCAGGGGTGGTGCGACCATCTTCAATTGGAAGTCCTGCAATTAGGGCTTCTGCAGTAAAGGGCCGATTATAGAGTTTGGTAAGAATTACCAAACATTCTAAGAGGGGATTAATAGAATCTGGCATATATCAGCTATAAGTTTTGTGTTGAATGTGTCGGCAGGACTAATGAAGCTTGAGGTTTGTCTTCAAGATCAATACAAATAAGATTAACGTCCATGAATTGATCTACTTCTCCACGAAGTTCAATATCATTTGAACCTTCAACACTTACTAAGGTGTCAGGTACGTCTGCATTAACACGCCCAGCTACAGAATTATCTAAAACGAAGGGTAAAACACCACTTGCTTCTAAGATTCTATAACGTGCATATAAGCGGTCATAAACAGCATTTTCAACAGATTGTTGAGCACTATTATATTCTAGTTCTGTATTTAAAAGATCAAGAAGTGTTCTTCTTCCTAGTTGGTATTCTTTAGCATAAGAGTCAGCAGTTTGACGAGTTTGCTTGGTATGAATTTTAAGACATCTAATTTGGCTGGCTAAAATCTTATCAGCTGTATAAGCTAATCTAACTTTCTCATTTACTGCGCGTTGAAGTTCATTAAAACTTTCTTTTTCAGAGGTAACTAATTGAAGATTTTTAAGACGAGAAGACTCATCATTACCACCACTATAAAGGTTATAGCTTAAGCGAAGCATGGCTTGATAACTTTCATCTTTACCTGAGACGCCATCTAAGTTATCATTGAATTCACTTGAAAGTTCTAAGTCAATAACAGGATAAAAACCTTGCTTTTCTTTTTCAAAACGTGACTCTTGTGTGGTGATATTAGCACGTTGAATAATAAGTGTAGGTGAATATTTTGAAGCTACTTCTAAAAGACCTTCAATTCCAGAAGCTGGAAGTAATGGAAGCTCAGGAATGACCATGTCAGCAGATGAAAGTGGACTTCCATAAACTCTTTGAAAGTTAGTGATAGAATCTTGGTAATTGTTTTGTTGAGAGATATAGTTTGCATAAGCAAGAGCAAGACGACCTCGAGTTTGTTCTAAGTCAGAACGACGACTTAAACCTGAATCTGTTTTTTGCTTAATCATCTTATAAATACGCTCATGTGTTTTTACATTTGAAAACAAGAGATCAAGTACTTTCTTTTGACGAAGGACTTGAAGATAAACTTCTGTTGTACGTAGACCAATACTATTAGCATCTTGCATCGCGCCATAACGTGAAGCATCAACTTTAGCTTTTTGCTCTTTAATGTCATATTTAGTACCAAAACCTTCAAACAAGTTTTGCGTAGCAATAAGTTGTGCTTCTTTACGTGTAAGCTTAGAATTATCTGGTGAGTTTCCTTTTATTTTTCCCGTATGCTCTTCCCCGATTGCACCACGAAAATCTAAGCTAGGTCTCCACCCTGACTTAGCAATATCTAAGTCATTTTCAATAGCGATATAATCACTAATGCTTTTTTGCATTTGTGGATTGGTAGCAAGGGTATTTTCTACTGCTTCTGGAAGTGTGAGCGCATGCAAAGGTAGTTGCAATAGCAAGACAGCCATGATAGTATTTGAATATTTGATGTGATCCCCTTTAATATATAAATAGTTTTTTGCATTCTAGATTATTATTGCTGAAGTTATGCTTGAAATAACAGTTTTTAGATAACTAATCTTAATAAAAATTAATAATCAGTTGAAATCTCATTGTATATTGGTTAATTAATTTAATATATACTGAGTTTATTAAAAGGTTTAAAATGATTAAAAGAATATTGATAATACTACTTTTTTTAACACTTTCAACTTATGGATTTGATGACTTACAATATAATAGTGATCAAAAAAGCTCCCTTGAAAAGCTTCTTTCTTATAAACAAATACAGCTTCAAGACAATCTCTTTTTAAATCTAGACTTATTTAGTCTCTTTCTTTTAGTAGATGATAGCTCTGAGGCAGAAGAACCGGATTATTTATTAAACGGAAAAAATCCAGACAAGACTTTTCTTACACTCTCTTATAAATTTTAGAGATATTCGTTATTTAAGAACTTGATTGACTTTGACTCAACCCTTGTGATATAATATCTGTAATATATATTAAGGTATACAATGAGTAAAAGTTTATATGAAACCCTTGAGGTTTCATCTTCATCAAATGAAGCAGAAATCAAAAAAGCATATCGTAAATTAGCCCGTCAATATCACCCTGATGTTAATAAAGATGCGGATGCTGAAGAAAAATTCAAAGAAATTAATGCTGCTTATGAAATCCTAAGTGACAAGCAAAAACGTTCTCAATATGATATGCATGGAGATTCCATGTTTGGTGGACAAAACTTTCATGATTTCGCTCGTGGACAAGGTGGTGGCGCAGACCTTGATGATATCTTACGTTCTATGTTTAATCAAGGCGGTGGATTTGGTGGAGCAGGTGGATTTGGGGGCGGCGGCTTCGGACAACAAGCTATGAACTTAGATATTGAAACTAATATCACCGTTGCTTTTTCATCCTCAGTTCTTGGTGGTAAACATTCTGTTTCCATGCATGGAGATAGTTTTGATATTAAAATTCCTGCAGGTATTAAAAGTGGCGAGAAGCTTAGAGTTAAGGGTAAGGGTAAGGATATGGGAAGCCAAAAAGGCGATTTATATCTTATAATAACTGTGGCTTCAAGTGTTGATTATGATAGAGAAGGTGATAACTTAGTAAAAATCTTTGATGTGCCTTTAAAGTCTGCCTTATTTGGTGGAAAGGTAAGTGTTGAGACCTTAGAAAAAGTGATTACACTTAAAGTACCTGAAAATACAAAAAATGGTCAAAGATTTAGGGTAAAAGAGATGGGCGTGACAAACCGTAAAACAAAGGTCCGTGGAAACTTATACCTAAAGGCTAATATTGTTTTACCAAAGGTTGATACTCTTGATGAAGAACTTTCTCAAGTGCTTCAAGACAAACTACCTGAGACGGTATAAAATAAACAGGGATTAGTATGCACCATTATGATGAACCCGTTTACCTAATTAGCATTGTTGCAAAAATTTTAGATATTCATCCTCAGACCCTACGTCAGTATGAAAGAGAAAATTTAGTATGCCCTTCACGTTCGGGAGGAAGAATTCGTTTATATTCTCAAAAGGATATAGATAGAATTAAAATGATTTTACGTCTTACTCGTGATTTAGGTGTGAATCTTGCAGGAGTGGACATCATTCTTCGGTTAAAAGAACATGTTGAGGTTTTAGAACAAGATGTAAATGATTTAACCCTTGAGGTTTCAAAGATGAGACAAAATGGTGCCGTAGCTCCAAATAAAACCTTAGTAACTAAAAAAAGTATTTATGAACTCGTGATTTTTGAAGAAAAGTAAAGTTTCTTTTTAAGAAAAGTCTGAACTACTCTTTTAATCTCTTAATATTTGCTCCAAGTTTTTGTAGCTTTTTTTCTAACTCCACATAACCTCTATCTAAATGATAAATCCTATGTACATGTGTTGTACCCTTAGCAACCATGGCTGCTAATACAAGGGCAGATGAGGCTCTTAAATCTGTAGCCATAACATCTGCACCTACTAGGTCTATTTTTCCTGCCACAGTAGCTGAGTTACCCTTAAGTTTAATATCAGCACCTAAGCGCTGAAGCTCACTTACATGCATAAAGCGATTTTCAAACAAACGCTCTTCAATAATACTTACCCCATCTGCCTGCGTACATAGGGTTAAAAACTGTGCTTGCATATCTGTTGGAAAGGCAGGAAATTCTTGGGTAATAATGTCAACTGCCTTAATACTTTCAGCTGGTTTAACGGTAATACTTGTGTCTTTTACTTCAAGAGAAAATCCCATCTGCTCTAATTTAGAACTAACGGCTTCTAAATGATCAGGACGTATTTTATTAATGGTAACTTCTGAATTTGTAATTGCTGCCGCACACATATACGTACCTGCTTCAATTCTATCAGGGATAATATGAAAAGGTTCTATCTCAACTAAACGGCGATCTGTTCCATAAATAATAAGTTCAGAACTTCCAATACCATCAATAGAAATACCTGCGCTTTTTAAAACCTCACAAAGCTGGACAACTTCAGGTTCAAGAGCTGCATTTGTAATGATTGTTTTACCCTTTGCTAAGGCTGCGGCCATAACAATATTTGCTGTTCCTGTTACCGTTATCTTGTCAAAAACGATATGGGCACCTTTTAGACCATCAGGAGCCTTGGCTAGAACATATCCTGCTTGAATAGAAATTTCTGCACCCATCTGTTCCAAGGCTTTAAGATGAAGGTCAATAGGACGTTGACCTATCGCACATCCCCCAGGAAGAGAAACTTCACAATGCCCAAATCGTGAAAGTAAAGGACCTAAGACTAAGATAGAAGCGCGCATTGTTTTTACAATATCATAGGTCGCTTTAGTGTTAGTAAGAGAGCAAGTGTTAATTTTAACAGATTCTTTTTCTAAGTCAACTGTTGCGCCTAGGTTAGAAAGAAGCTTTATAAGGGTTTTAATATCCACCACATTAGGTAGGTTATTTAGAGTGACCTCATTTTTAGCCAGTAGTGTCATAGCAATAAGAGGTAAGGCTGCATTCTTTGCACCTGAAATATCAACACTTCCAGTAAGTTTGGTTGGGCCAACAATTTGTAAATAATCCATGAATATCCTAAGGTGAAAATAGAATTAATCTTAAGATAAAATTATCTTAAGGTTTTTAATAATCACATTATAGTGATTTAAGGTTAAAGGAAAATTCATAAAGCATGTTGTACAAAAAAAATTATGTGATATAATGATTTATACGCACCAAAAGAAGGAGTTTATTCCAAATGTTTTCTATATTTTATACAATCAAATCAAAAATTTTATTAAATCTTTTTGTACCACTTGCAAGCCTGCTTATATTTGCCTTTGTTGCCTATTCCATTGCCGTTGGTAAGATTCATGATATTATGGAAAATGATACTATATCTGTAGCTACTTCTTTAGAAAAAACACTTCTTTATATTTCAAATAAAGATAAACTTGGATACAAAGACAAAGAACTTCAAAAAGATATAAATGAAATTATTGTGGGCAAGACAGGATATGTGTATCTCATATCCTCAGATGGAACTTTATTAATTCATCCAAAAAAAATGGGTAGAAATCTTAAGGATACAGACTATGGGGGACATATAATTTCCCATAAAGGTGGCGGACTTTATGAATATACCTCGGCTACTACAGGTCAAGAAAAGATTGCGGCTTTTAAATACATTCCCGCTTGGGACGCTTGGATTGTGCCTGGTGTAAATAAGGCTGATTATTTTGAAGAACTACGTTCAGAGTTTCTTATTTATTTTACTTTTTTGTTTGCCTTCTTTTTAGTTTTGCTAACAGGGCTTAATTATTGGACAGGAAATAGTATTTTAACTCACCTTGAAAGGGTAACTGGCATTGCTCAAAATCTTTCTGAGGGTGATGGTGATTTACGTATTCGTATTCCTATGTCTGTAAATAATTTTAATAATTTTGTGAATAAGATAGATGATACTATCTTTGTTGTAAAACAAAACAGTGCTTACCAAACTTCTTTGGCAGAAGCTTTAACTGATTTGACGTGTTTATTACGTACGAAAACGAACGAGAGTGATGAGATGTCAAATAAAACCATGGAACATCTAAATGAAATACGTGCTTCTTTAGATGAAACAGTAAAAGGTTCAACTGAGATTGTTGAGATATCACATGAAAGTGAAAAGTCTTTATCCAGTACGAATAAAAGTATGGACACTATTAGTTCTAAAATATTACACACGGCGGAAAGTACTCATGAACTTAATGATGAATTCTCACACCTTATTTCTGATGTTGATAATTTAAAACAAATAACAGCCGTAATTAGAGATATAGCAGACCAAACTAACTTACTTGCTTTAAATGCAGCCATTGAAGCAGCTCGAGCTGGGGAACATGGTCGTAGTTTTGCGGTGGTTGCGCAAGAAGTACGTAGCCTTTCAGATAGAACGAATAAGGCTATTAATGAGGTAGATGCCGCCTTATCCGTCTTTGTTCAATCAATGAGTGGGGCAACAGAAAAACTTGAGGCTAATAGTTCGGTCGTTGAAGAACTCGTAAATGAAGGTGAAGAAGTTAAATCACAATTTGTTTTGATAGACCAGGCCATTAATAGAAATGTACAAATTTCAAAACAAGGTTTAGACTCAATTATGCTAATGAATAAAAATATTATGTCTGTCATCGAGCAAATTCAATATATGTCAGCCTTATCTGTTGAGAATGCAGTCTTTATTAATGAGGTCGATGAAATTGCTATGGAAATTAAAGAAACAGATACAACAATTGATGGATTTTTAAACTTTTTTAAACTTTCTAAAAATCCTGAAGAACGTGCTTACATTAAAAAGACTGAGTTTTTCTAAGGACTTAAGAAAGATATTTTTCAAAGAGGTAGACTTTGTAATTAAGGCTAAATGGTACACAATATGCTTTATATAAAAAAATATGAGGATATAAGGTATTTAAATGAGTTCAGCGTTAGATAGACTAAAGGCATTAACCTCTAAAATTACTAGTTTTGAAGGTTCACGAAAAGAAAATTTAGCAAAATTAAAAGCCTTATACATAGGCTTGAAAATTGATGAAAAAGTTTCCACCTTTGAAGACCTTTTTGAATATAAGGCTATGAATGTAACGGGTCTTTCTTTACAAGCCCAAGACCTTGGAGCTATAAAAGAAAATAGATATGTTCAAATCATTTGTATCTCTTATGATAAAGAAGCAAAGGGGCAAAAGTCGAAAAATTCTTCTTTAGGATATTTTGGACGATCTGATAGCATTGATAAGGCCCTTAAAAATGATGTTGTAAAATTTATCTTATGTTGGCGTTTTGAAAAAAGCTTTATGACCTTAGAACATTATAATGATATGATATCTACTGTTGATGCCGCTAGCTAAGTCCTTTTACCTCAAATTATACTGGTTTTGGCTGAGTTATATTGCTTTAAGAACCCTTATCTTATCGTCAACATTGTCTTTTCTAACGTCTCTTATTATATATATTTATAAGGGTGCGGGTACCTTAAACAAGGAAAGCTTTTTAGCCTTAAAAACAATCTTTTATTTTTCTTTTCCTGCTTTTTTTAGTTTGAGTCTTATTCTTATGCTTTTACTCGTATTTAAGGCCG
Source organism: Sulfurimonas sp. (assembly GCA_012963655.1). Classification (GTDB taxonomy): domain Bacteria; phylum Campylobacterota; class Campylobacteria; order Campylobacterales; family Sulfurimonadaceae. The sequence continues at coordinate 2,117 of DTVI01000501.1, read as the reverse complement.
TCTTTACTCGTGAAATATCAGGATATAATTTATCTCTTTATGATTGCAAGGATAAACGTATAGAATCACCACTTCTTTCAGATATTGTTATGCTGTGGAGAAAATGGCTCTTTCTTTCTTTATGGATTATTATTATTTTTTTAGTGATATTTTTGGGAATATATACAGTTTTTACAGGGGAATTGCCTAGTGAATGGATAAATGGTATAAGCTTGAGCTTTCTTATTTCTATCTTTGGAGGGATTGTGTTTGTATTAGGGTTAAGTAAATGTAAAAAGGTCAGGATAAAAGATGCCTAAGTTACTTTTTTTAGACTTAGAAACAAGTGGCTTAGAAGAAAAAGACCGTCTTTGTGAATTAGGCCTTATACTTGAGGATAAGGGCACGATTAAAACATATAGTTCCTTATGCAAGAGTGATAAAAAAATAAATAATGAGGCAATGTCCTTACATCACATTACAAATGAAGCCTTAAAAGAGGCACCAAAATGTGATAGAAGTGAGCCTTATACATATTTAGAAGAGCACAATAATGAAGAAACTGTGTTCATCTCTCATAATATAAAATTTACTCTTGATATGCTTGCTAAAGAAGGCTTTATTTCTAAAATGCAACATATAGATACTCAGCGCTGTACCAAGGCTTTGATTCAAGAGTGTGAAGTTTTTTCATTACAGTTTTTAAGATATGAGCTTTTATTGTATAAAAAAGAAGAAAGTCTTTCTACAGAACTTGGCATAAAATTACAAGCTCATCGAGCGAAATCTGATGTTCTTCATGTTAAACTTTTATATGACTCATTGCTTGAATATGCTACTCTTTCGCAACTTATTGATATAAGTTCAAAGCCTGTTTTACTTGAGAAGTTTTCATTTGGAAAGTATAAGCAACGTTATATTGAAGAAATATCACAAATAGACAGGGCTTATTTATCTTGGATGCGTGAAAGCCTTCTTGATTTAGATGAAGACCTGGCCTATAGTCTAGATTATTATTTAAAAACTGTATAAGACAAGGAAGACAGAAATGAAAGTGGCCGTGCAATGTGAATCACCCTTACTACAACGCTCAATTGAGCTCTTTTTACAAAATAATTTAAGTTCTCTAAAGCAATGTGATGTTGTGATTCGCGATAAAAAAATCTTAGATTCATATCATAGTCTTTATGTTTCAAGTGAGGATGAGGCTGATATTAAAAAGCCTTTCTCTTCTTCAGGACTTTATCTTGCCTTAGATAGATTTTATAATAAGATTATCAATATTGAAAGTGTAAAAGCATATGATGAAGAGGTTGATGTAAGCTCAAAGGACCCATATGCTGCTTTGGAAGAGAAAATTGAGGTCTTAACACAAGAATATAAAAACAAGCTCTTAATGGCGGTTAAGGACTTTTATGAGTAAACTTCAAGGTAGTATAGTTGCGGGGAAATATAAGGGAAAGAAGATTGACCTACCTTCCTTAGAAACAACACGTTCTTCTAAGGTAATTGTAAAAGAATCATATTTTAATTCTATTCAGTTTGATGTTATAGATGCAACCTTTGTTGAAGTGTTCTCAGGTTCAGGTTCAGTGGGACTAGAAGCCTTAAGTCGTGGGGCTGAATTTGCCTACTTTATGGAAAAAGATAAGGCTGCCTTTGAGACCTTAAGTAAAAATATTCAAAGTCTAGGGGCTAAAAATTGTTTATCTATTTATGGCAACAGTTTTGAGAATATAGAACAGGTTAAAAAAGAACTTGCACAAAAGAAAAAGAAAGCTTTCTTTTATGTAGATCCTCCTTTTTCATTTAGAGACGGCATGGAAGAAATTTACAATAAAATGTTTAAGATGCTTGAATCAATTCCTCTTGAAATGATAGAAAAAATTACCATTGAGCATATGACAGGGTTAGAATTACCTGAAAATATAGGTTGTTTAATACGGAAAAAAAGTAAAAAATTTGGAAAAACAAGCCTGACACATTATACTAATCCCTTAGATTAAGTTTGATACTGAGCCCTTTGTATAAATAAATCCTTACTTATTTAGGTGTAAGGATATTTAAATTGAAAATATACCTTCTGCCTTTGAAAGTGGAACATCTATTGCTACTAGTTTAACAACTACACAAGGCAA
>DTVI01000500.1 GCA_012963655.1 Sulfurimonas sp. | reverse complement strand
TGTCTGACTGTGAAGAATTAGTGGGGGTTACTCACAGGAGATGATGTGGATTATGGAGGGTATTTTACTCTCAATTTCCCATTTAGCCCCTTTCCAAAGATGTTTCCAACTATTTCGTATGTTGTTCCGTTCAAAAAATTTCCCATCATATAATTCCTAGTTTTTCGATCCATTTTTGATATTCAATTATAGGTTTATCCGATGACATTATTGGAATTCCAATTTTTGAATTAAATGGTATTAACAATTTCGGAGTTTGACTTTCAATTACAACTTTATCCTGAAGACGAACTGTTTTAGCTAAATCCAAATAATCCTTATCTTTTTTAGGACTTTTGTCATAATTTCTAGAAAAAATCCAAAAATTGGTAGATTCATTAAATGTATTTGGACAACTAGATAACCAAATACTATAATTCCCCGATGGTCCAGATTTTACTAATCTTATTGTATTTATAGTAACATAATTTGTATACTTTATGTTGACACTTTTTGATTTTTCAATCAATTCATCCGATTGATCAAATGTGACTAAATTGTTTGGTTGTTCAATTGAATAAATAACTTTAAGATAATTATTTTCAAAATTACAATTATTTTTTGATTGATTGATTTTCCCTTTAGAACCAAGAATTCCTCCATGAACCCATGGGAAATGAGTATTGTCTAATGTACCCATAATCATCCTTAAAACGTTTGTTTTTGTAGTTTCTTTTTCAAAAAAATTAATTTTTCTATAATTTCCGTCATCATATTCTGGTAAATCAGGAATTTCAGACTTGGAATTATGGTCTAGACAAACCCAAACTATTCCATATTTTTCACATGTCTGATAGCTGGGTACTTTGATATTTTTTGATATTTTTTTATTGATTTGAGGAATATCTATACATTTGCCAAATCTATCGTACGCCCAGCCGTGGTATGGACAACGAATACAATCATTTCCTTTAAATTTATCAATTTTCCCTAAAGAAAGCTGAGCCTGATAATGTTTACAAACATCCAGTAAAGCTGCAGTTTCCCCTTGTAAAAATAATATTACTATTTGTTCTCCTAATAATTGAATAGGAATAATTTTTTTATATTTTAATTTTTTAAAACTACATACTGGATGCCAATATTTCTTCATCCCTTCATAAAATTTTTCTATTTGATAAACTGTATTAGTTTTAATCATACTTTTATAACTTCTAATTATACTTGTTGAGTACTAAAATCAGAGCGGTGGGCCCAGCCCGTCATTCGTTTTTCGATGAAGGCCATGATGGCGTACATTCCGATACCTTCCACTGCAAGTGCAATCAGACCAGCAAAGACTAAGGGGACTTCGAAATTTGCCTGGGCTATGAGCATCATGTGACCAATACCCTTGTTGGCGGCCACAGTTTCCGAGATAACAGATCCTACAAAGGCCAGGGTAATGGCAATCTTAAGGGAAGCGAAAAAGTAGGGAAGTGAACGCGGGATACCGACCTTCATATTGATCTCGAACTTGTTTGCACCGAGCGCCCGTAAGACATCTTCCATTTCCGGTTCGATGGTGGCCAGGCCGGTGGCAACGTTGACAACTATCGGGAAGAATGAAATCAGGAAGGCGGTCAGCACCGCGGGGATCCAGCCAATTCCGAACCATAGCACGAGTATGGGAACCACAGCTACTTTGGGGACGCTGTTAAAGCCTACCATGATCGGGTATATGCCGTTGTAGATATTTTTTGACCAGCCGATGATCAGACCAAGTATCATTCCGAAAACGATGGCTATTCCGAAACCGACGAGGGTGGTCCAAAGGGTCTGGATTGAGTTTTCCCAAAGTGCTATCCGGAATTCGCTAAAGGCATGAAGAATAACAGTGGGAGAGGGAAGGAAGTAGACTGGTATTGAAAAAAGCCAGCAGGCCGCTTCCCAGAAAAGGAACATGCCGACGGTATAAAGCCACGGAGACAACTTCACCCAATTGATCCTGCTGCTTGCGGTATTCATGCCCTGGCTTCGGAAATGTGACCGCGTAGTTCGTGAACGATGGAAGTGAATTCTGGAGTGAAACAGAGATCGAGCTCACGCGGTCTGGGCAGATCGACTTTACGTTCCACAAGAATCCTTCCTGGACGGGAACTCATGACAAATATTCTGTCAGCTAGAAAAACAGCCTCTGGAAGATCGTGTGTAACAAGAATCACTGTAAACCCCTTCTTTTGCCAGAGATCCCGCATTACGCACCAGAGTTCTTCACGGGTGAAGGAATCTAGTGCCGCAAAGGGTTCATCCAGCATCAGCAGCTTAGGTTCATGAATCAGGGCTCGGCAGAGTGAAGCTCGCTGCTGCATTCCCCCTGAAAGCTCCCAGGGATACTGATCTCCACAGCCTTCCAGCCCGACAGTTTTCAGCAGTTCCTGGGCCTGTTTGACGTAGGTCTGCTTTTCTCTCCTCAGGCGTTCGCGGTGAGGTGAGACGATTTCCAATGGAAGCAGGAGATTTTCAAGAGTTTTGCGCCAGGGCAGCATCACTGGGTTCTGGAAGGCCATTCCAGCAATTTTGAGCGCTGAATTGACTTTCCTACCGTTGACCCTGATTTCACCGGTCTGTGGAAAGAGCAGACCGGTGACCAGCTTCATAAGGGTTGATTTCCCGCAGCCAGACGGGCCAACTACCGCGCAGAATTCTCCTTCACTGATGGACATCGAGAGTTCCTGCACGGCAGTATCCCTGATCTCTTCAGAGTAGCTCAGGGTGACATTCTCGATCTCAACAAAGGGATTCACGCAAATTTTAACCGATTCTTCAGTTGATAATCCGGTTTGCTTTGGATGGAAGGTAGTCCTCTGTAAATACATTATCAACCCTCACGTTTCGTTTGAATTTATAAGACTCTCCAAGCTGCTTGATTGAACGTTCAAAACGTTGCTTGTTAATCCCACCCATACCATTTTTTTTAACATAAGATGTTAATAAGTTATCCCTTAATGCCATCTCTAAACGTTCAAGTTCCACGGCTTCCCGGGCAACATTGTTGTATTTGATAACATATTTTACTGTAGATGCAGGATCTGCTACGACGTCCCTAGTTCCCATCAAAGTGGCATTTATAAAGCCTTTAACCAGATTTGGGTTTTTCTTTGCGTAGTCCGTGTTGACGATCACGCTGTTGCCGTAAAGGTCCAGTCCGTTCTCTGACATGAGCATAACACTGATGTCGCTTGCAGGAATGCCTTTGGACTTGAGGTTGATATAGGATGAAAATGAAAATCCGGTTATTGCATGTACTTTCCCCTGGGCCAGCATGGGCTCCCTGACAGGGAAACCGACATTTTCGATGGTAACCTTCGATGCATCTATTCCGTTGGCCAGGACAAACGAATTCCATTGGGCATAGGCACCGTCCGGGGCAGGCGCTCCTAGGATTTTACCCTCAAGATCCTTTGGTTTACTCACTCCAAGACTTTTTCGTCCAATAATTGCAAATGGTGGAACATCATAGAACATCATCACTCCAATTACTTTGGCATTTGGATTTTTGTCCTTGAATTTAATCAATGAGTTTATATCAGCTATTCCAATTGGATAGGTACCAGAAGCGACCTTTGGGATAGCATCCAGTGAGCCTCTTCCGGAATCGATAGTGACATCAAGACCGCTGGCCGCGTAATAGCCTCTCTCCAATCCAGTAAAAAAAGGCGCGGCAGGTCCTTCAAATTTCCAATCTAATGCGAATTTAAGGTCTGTTGCAGCCATCACGCTTCCGCTGAACAGGGACGCTACGAGGATTCCTAATTCTAGTTTTTTTATGAGGTTTTTAACTCTCTCCATGTGGTTCCTTTCTTAATTAAGCACCAAAGTGCGTTTTCATTGACTCGTGCCTGATGAGCAACAATCTCTTAACGGAGATTATCGATGCATCAAAACAGCATCGGATGATGCTTGAGTGATTACAAGATTATGGCATTCGTACTGATTAAACAAGCAGTTTTTTGAGGGAAAAGGTGCAAACCGTATTATTGCCTAAAATCTAGCAGAACTCATTTTTCCTTCACCAGTAATGAGAGGAAATAAGTTTGAAAAGTCCCAT
>DTVI01000499.1 GCA_012963655.1 Sulfurimonas sp. | reverse complement strand
CACCATATATCTTAATGAAAATGAATTTAAAAATTATATTAAAGAGGGAAAATACTGCTTGTACATTGTGTAAAAAAAGGTGAGATGAAAGCACAATATTATTTGTTAGAATTGTATGCAAACTCTAAGGTTTTTAAAACCGATAGTAAAAAATCTTTGTATTACTTGAAAGAACCCGCAAACCAAGGTTATATAAAATCCGAATATGAACTTGGTAGTTTTTATACTCAGAGAAAAGCACTTGATTATGATAAGGCCTTTAAATACTTGAAGGCTTCTGCTAAGCAAGGCTATATTAATGCTCAGTACGACTTAGGTTTGATGTATTATGAAGGTATTGGTACAAGTGTGGATAAGTATAAAACTTATCAATACTGTTTTGATGCTAATGCTTGTGGCGACATTGATACCCAAAATAACTTAAAAACCTTGTGTTAGTTTAGCCCTAAAGTATGTAATAAATAGTATATATAGGTTTTTAAAACAAGTTAAAGTCTAAGTCGATAAGATGTCGATATGAAAAAATATTATTTATTATTAGTCCCCCTCTTTTTTACTGCCTGTATGGATAATGCTAAGCCACTTGTCTTAGATGATAAATTTAAAGCCTATAACAAGATCCAAACATCTTGCCTTAAAGTTATTAACGATAAAGACCCTCATTGTGAGGAAAAACATTGTGATGTACTTCCAAGTGAATGTAAGCAGTTTATTAGTGTCCTCTCTCGTGCTAATTCTGCTTTAATACTTATGAAGAAGAATAAGAATAATGCAAGCTTTTATAGTGCCAAAGAAAAATATAAAAAACAAAAAAAATATTTAAAACTTCAACATAGGCATCTAAACTTAGTAATCAAGGCAAAGGCCTTAGATGCTATTGATGATAATGACCTCAAGCAGTTTACAAAGCTTGTTCAATTTTCTTATCATCCTATGAATGTAAAATATTATCATTATATGAAAAAAAATATGCCACACTTTGAAAATACTAATAAATATTTTTATTTTGAAAAAAAATATTCTAAGAAAAAATATAATGAAGGCCTTTCACTGATTAATAAAGGCCTTTACACCCAAGGTTTAGGTTTTTTAGAAGTTGCAGCAAGTATGAAAAGTATACCTGCCGCACAGCTTTGTGGAGACGCATTTTCTTACATTTATCCTTCTAAGGCAAAAAAATGCTATCAAAGTGGTGTCAACCTGGGAGATACACATATGATGCTTTCTCTTGCGCGAGAATATGAAAAAGAGAACAACACGAGAAAAGCTTATGAATGGTATTTAAAGTCGGCTATGGCAGGAAACTTCATGTCACAATTTAAACTCTATACCTTAGAAGCAAAAGATAATATCCATTGGTTAAAAAAATCTGCCGACAGTGATTATGATAAGGCGCAATATACCTATGCTATGTACATGTATAATAAAAGAGAATATGCTGTTGCTAAGAAATATCTTTTAAAGGCTTCAAAGCAGGGATACCAAAAAGTAAATTATCCTTTAGGAAAATTGTATTTTTCACAAAAGTCTTATAAAAAGGCATATGCATATTTAAATAAAGGTAGTGTTAATGCGGATAGCTTATATAAACTTGGCTATTTAAAAGAATATGGTAAGGGTACATCTAGGAATTATTATACGGCATCTAAGTATTATACTAAGGCAAAAAGACTAGGTAAGAAAAATGTTCAAAAAGACATTAACCGTCTTAACTCTCATAAAAAACGCTTACATAAGGCACAGGTTAAAAAGCAAAAGGCTTCAGCTCAAGCTTCATACGCGCATATTAATGCAAGGGCAAAACGAAAGACTGATGCTCAAAAAATTGACGCGGGCATTCGTGCAAGTTGGGAGCAAAGAAAGATACATGAAAAAGAATTGAAAGCGCAAGCCTGTGGTGAAGAACCTAGTAAGAGTATTCTAAAGCGTCAGGGTTCAAGAGTGCACCTTCAAGGCAGACTTACTCAATGGTTACATAGCGACTCTTTTCTTGTTGAAGTCAGTGGAAAAGAATATTTAGTCAAAGATAGTAATGATAAGGGTGGCTTTAATAAAGGTGATTATATAAATATTGTTGCTGTAAGTACGGGAGGTAGACAGGTGATTCATGGTCTGAAAAAAAGTATTTTTGAAGATCCAGATGAATCTTCTATTGAAAAGGCTTATACCTTAAATTATGATGGTGTCTGCCCGTACTAAGGCCTCTTTATATTGCTGTGGGGTATTAAGGTTAGAAAGTAGTTTTTCATCTTCTACATCCATATAAAAGACGTTAGCCTCGTCTAATAGTCTTTTTAGTTTATAATCTTTTTTCTCAATCATTTCTTTAAACTTTTTTTCTAAAGCTTTTGAATATATACCACATAAGGGATGTATACCTGAAGGTGTTCTTACAATTATTGCCTCATACTTCTCACTTCTTAAGTCTAAAAGTTTTGAAATAAGACTCTCGCTAACAAAGGGGGCATCAACACTTAAAACAAAAAAACAATCTTGATCTTTTAGCCTTTTAAATATATTTATAAAACCTGTACTAGGTGCACTTATATCAGGGAACAAGGTGTCTTCAATAATTTGAGCAGGAATACCTGAAAAGACTTCTTGATCTTTGGTTGAAATATAGACCTCTTTAAATACTTTTTGAAGTCTTTGCACTTGGTAGGAAATTAAACTTTTATAAGGACCAAAAGGAAGCAAAGCCTTGTTTGTTCCCATACGTGAACTTTTACCTCCAGCAAAAATAATACAAGGTATTGTTGACAAAGACATATATTCTCTTTTTATTAGAAGTATAACGAAGTCTGCTATAATAACTCAGAAAAAAGTGAGTAAATCTCACATTTTTCTGAGTAAAATAAGATTGATAGTTTACCTTGGAAAGTGTGTAAACCTCATGTTTTCTAAGTCAAAGTAAGATTAATAGCCTACTTAGATAAGAAAGAAAATTTTATATTTATTAATAGGAGAGCATATGTTAAAGAAAGTATTTATATTAAGTCTTATATTGGGATTTGCATTTTTAGAAGCAAGGGTAAGCAATATATTTGCAGAACAGATTGCAGAAAATAAAAAGTATAATCAAACTATTCGAAAATTTATGGCGCAAAGTTATAAAATGACAAGACTTGTACATAAGTCCTATGCCCACGCGGTATTTCCTTCTGTTTATAAGGGTGGTCTAGTTTTTGGATACGCTCAAGGTGAAGGACGTGCTTATATCCGTGGAGGTATTTGGACGGGAAATGTAAACATAAGCCAATATACTGTTGGTGCTCAGTTAGGTGGTTCAAGTTATAGTGAAATAATTTTCTTTAAAACACGTGAGGCTTTCGAGACCTTTAAATTAGGTCAGCTTGAAGTCAGTGCCCAAAGTTCATTAGTTCTTTTTGCAGGGGTATCTGCAGATATGAATTTTGATAAGGATGTACAGATTTACACCCTAAGTAATGGCGGAATTATGATTGAAGGTACTACAGGGACTCAAGTTTTCGAGTATACTCAAAAACCATAACAAAGAGGCTTGTCTTTACCAAGCCACAGACTTAGCACTTCCTCTTTAGCTTATAGACTCTGAGAAAAACTCCTTAGCCCGTCTTTGTTTGTCTAAGGCACGATTAAACTTAACTCTAGCACCTGAATAATCTTTTTTATGTAAGTATGAAAGGGCCTTAGAGGTATTTAACATAATTCCATCATATTCATTTCCTATATAAGGACGTGTGTTGTCATTACTTAATGCTGAACTTACATAACTTGTAATTGATTTTATTAAAACCTGTTCCCTATATGTTTTCATTAGGGTTTTTGCTTCATTGAAGCTAGAATTACTAGCGCTTTCATTATTTTCAAAGAGCTGGGATTGTCATAGGTATAAGTACCATAAGAGGTTATTTCTTGCTGTTTTGTCTTCATAATCTATCTGCGTTTTTGCATTAGCACTGGCCTGTATGCACTTACCTTCGCCTTGGAGTTTGACTTGTCTCAAAAAAGCACTTTTATGTGAACAAGCAGAAAAAGAAAGAATTAATAAAATAATAAAAAAACTAAATATTGTGCGCATATAGTTCCTTGTGTATGT
>DTVI01000498.1:4442-15221 GCA_012963655.1 Sulfurimonas sp. | reverse complement strand
TGAATCTTACGCAATTTCTAGAACAAACTTAGAATTTGAAGTAATGAATACTTTAAAAGATAAAGATGCCTTAGTGGTTGTTTATAGTCGTCAAGGTGCAAGGTCTTTATTTGCGGCTGAGTCTCTTAAGCGTTTAGGATACACTCAGGTTTATAACCTAAAAGCAGGGCTTAAAGGCTGGGTAAGAGAAAACTATCCGTATGAAAATGGCTTAGGAATTGTTGTTAAAGTAGTGGATGAATAATATGGCAGACAATAAACAAATAATAGAACTTTATACTGACTTAGCAGAAAACCCTAAGAAGAATTTTGGTTGGGATAAGGGTTTAGACAATGCAAAAGCTCATGATTATAAGTCTGAGTGGATAGAGAAAATCCCTTCTAAGGTTTGGGAATATTGCGCGGCGGTAGGAAATCCTTTTAAAGATGCAGATATTCAAGAAGGTAATACAGTTTTAGACTTAGGTTGTGGAGCGGGTGTTGATGTTTTAGTAGCCTCCATATTTGTTGGAAAAGTTGGAAAGGTTTATGGCCTTGATATAACGCCTAAAATGGTAGAACTGGCAATCTCTCATGCCAAACTGATGGGCGTGGATAATGTTGAAATCTTGGAAGGTAGTTTTGAAAATATAGATTTAGAAGATGAAAGTGTAGATGTGATTACCTCTAATGGGGCTATAAATCTTACACTATGTAAAGAATCAGTCTTTGCTGAAATATACAGGGTTTTGAAACCTCAGGGAAAGATATTTTTTGCAGATATGATAGATACATCAATAGATGAGGGTTTATGCTGTTCTATGGAGAAATCTTCTTGTTGTGATAATGTAGAAGAAGATTGGGCTAATTGTGTAGCGGGGACTATGCGAAAAGATGAACTTATAGAGCTGATTAAAAAATCGGGATTTATTAATGTTGAGTGCACGGGACATACTCATTACACAACAGCAGATACTACTAAAGGAGCAAACTTTAAGGCTGTAAAAACTTCTTCAGTTGATAAACGCAAACTTCATTGGGACAGCCTGTATCAAGAACCCGATTATACTCAGGTCTTGTGGCATCAAAATTTTCCTTCTAAGTCCCTTGATCTTATCTACAAATATAGCTCAAAAGACAAGGCCATAATTGATGTGGGATGAGGAACCTCTTTGTTAGTAGACAGCTTAATAAAAGAAGGATACAAGGATATAACTGTATTAGATACCTCTAAGTCTTCTCTTGATCTTGTGAAACAAAAGTTAGGTTCACAGGATGTTAAATATATATGTGAGGATCTCCTGAATTTTAAGGCTAATAAAGAGTTTGATATATGGCATGACAGAGCAGTCTTTCATTTTTTATGCACTGTAAAAGAGCAAGAAAGGTATTTTGAAGTGATGTGTATGTCTTTAAAAAAAGATGCTATAGCCATTATAAGTACCTTTAAAATAGATGGGCCTCAATCTTGTGCAATATAATTATGAAAAACTAATAAGTATTTTACCTAAGGACTTAGTTCTTATGCATTATGGAGATGAAACCCACATAACGCCTACTTCTAGTAAACAAAGCTATATCTATTTTAGTATTAAGAAAACAGGAAGTTTTTGAGTATAATTTAGTTAATAAGATATAAGGTCTATTTATGACAAGAAGAGAAATTATAAAACTTTTAATGGCTTATGGTTTAGCCAGCCTTGTAGATTTACAAGCCTCTGAACTTAAGGGAAAAAAGATTGTTATTGTTGGTGCAGGGACAGGAGGACTTATATGTGTTGCTTTATTCAAGCAGCTTAGTCCACATCTTGAGCTTGTTGTGATAGCGCCTAATGATAAGCATATATATCAAGCAGGACAGACCTTTATTGCGGCGGGTTTGATGAAAGAAGAAGAAATTGTTTTTCCAACAAAAGTATTTTTAAAAGATACGAAATGGATAAAAGAGAGTGTCAAAAGTTTTGAGCCTGATTCCAATTATGTCTTATGTGAAGATAATCAAAAAGTGTTTTATGATTACTTGATAGTGGCAATGGGTTTAGAATATAACTATGAAAAGATTAAAGGATTGAAAAAAGAAGATATTGGCTCTAATGGGATTACATCTGTCTTTCTTAATGACTTAAAAGAGGGGAGTTTTAAGGGGGCAACGTATACAGCTGCCTGGTTTGAATCTATACGAGAAAAGGCAGAAAAACAAAAAGTAAAAGTTCTTTTTACTCATCCCTATGGTGCTATTAAATGCGGTGGGGCAAGTACTAGTATTATGTCTTTGCTTGTGGACTATTTAAAAGGGAATTCTCCAAAAGGGGGGAAAGATCTATCTACTAATGTAGAACTTATTTTTGCCAAGCCCGGAACTAAGATTTTTGGTGTGGGTAAGTATAATGAAGTATTAATGGAAAATGCCTCATTCTTAGGAATAAAGATTAAATTCAATCATGTGCTTCATGAAGTTGATATCAAGAATAAATTAGCTTTCTTTGAGCATAAGTATAAGGTTAAAGGGATGTATGATGAAGATTTTGATGAATGGGAAATCATTTCTAAGCAAAAGGAGGTTTCTTTATCTTATGACTTTATCCATATTACTCCCCCTATGCAAGCAGTATCGGTTCTATCTAAGTCAAAACTAGCTAAAAAACAAGGACTTCAAGTAGGCTACTGTGAGGTAGATAGAAGTTCGCTTCAACATATTAGATATGAAAATGTTTTTAGTGTAGGTGATAGTGCCGCCGTTCCCCTAGGTAAAACGTCGGCAGCAGCAGCTTCTCATGCTAAGATAGCTGTACAAAACATCCTTAATATCATCAAAAAAGAAAAATTTATAAATTTTGATGGTTATAGCTCTTGCCCTATTAAGTTGTCATATAAAAAAGTTTTGTTTACAGAATTTAATTATGAAGGTTATACAGAATATAAGATAAAAAATCCTAAACAAGCAAGGATGTCTTTATTTAGGTATGACTTAGAAGACTTGCCTAAGCTTTATTGGAAGTCTATTGGTATTTAATTTTATTATTGATATACCAATAAATTTGTCTTGAGTTTTATTGGTAATTATGAAAATTCTTATGCCTGAGTTAGCTTGACTCTATATTTTTGAGCAAGAAATGAGCTTAGGTAAGGAAAGAGAATGTTTTTTAAGCTCTTGTATAAAACATTGACTAAAGGATGAAAGCCCCTTGTTGAGAGTATAAATCATCCATTTTTTTTCTTGTCTAGCCTCTAATATATTAGCCTGCTTCATCTGTTTTAAATGGCGTGAAACAAGGGGTTGAGAAAGCTCTAATGTATCACAAATCTCACATACACAAAGTTCCTTATCCCGTAAAATAAGAACAATAATATTGATTCTATTGATGTCAGAAAATATCTTTGCTATCTTAACTAAGTCGTGCATTTAATCTCTTTTAAAGTAAGTGTATATAACAATTATGTTATATGATTATAGCATAAAGGTTCTAAAGTGAAAAAGATATTTATCTTAAGTTTATTCTTAGTCCAAAAGTACAGGTAAGTGAATAAATAATGGAATTTTTAATAGAGTTTTTTGATGCCTTAGTTGACCTTTCTAATGCAATGGCCCCTTACATTTTATTTGGTCTGTTTTTTGCGGGTATTTTACACGAACTTGTACCTGAAACACTAGTATCTAAACACTTAGGTAAAGATTCTATTGGTTCAGTTATAAAAGCAACTATCTTTGGTATTCCTCTTCCTGTATGCTCATGTGGGGTTATTCCTCTTGCTACAAGTATTAAAAAATCAGGAGCTTCAAATGGAGCTACTCTTTCTTTTTTAATCTCAACGCCTATTACAGGTGTTGATTCTATCCTTGCTACTTATGGAATGTTTGGTTGGGCCTTTACTATTTATAGAGTTATTACTTCTATGATCATCTCTATAATTACAGGAATATTGGCTAACCTTTTTCCAGAAAATGAGGACAAAGAAAGGCCTAAGCAAAAAGTAGCTTTTTCAGTGGCTTCACCTGTATCTACTACAAATGCGATGAACTTTTCTATGGCTCCTATTAAAAAAGAAGAAGTTATTGAAGAAGAGGCATCTTCTTGTTGCTCTATCTCTAATGAAGAAAAAAAGAAATTTTCCTCTACAAGGGTTTTGAAATATGCCTTTGGAACACTTTTAGGTGATATTGCCTCACCACTTTTAATAGGACTTTTATTAGGTGCACTTATTACGGTGGCTATTCCTTCTAACCTGAGTGAAATTCTAATTGAGTATTCTTGGTTGTCTTATATCATCGTAATTATTATTGCTGTGCCTATGTATGTATGTGCAACAGCTTCCCTTCCTATAGCAGCTGGTTTAATGCTTGCGGGTGTCGCCCCTGGTGCGGCCTTTGTATTTCTCACAGCAGGTCCTGCAACAAATACTGTGACCATAGGTGTGGTTAAAAAGATGCTAGGAACACGAACCCTGTATATTTATTTAGGCACTATTGTCTTTGGTTCTGTTTTTTTTGGCTTTGGTTTGGATTATCTTTTAAGAGATGTGCCTGTTAAAGAGATGATACATATGCATGAAGAAGCGAGTCTTTTAGAATACCTTAGCTCAGTTATACTTTGGGTAATGGTGATGTATTTCATTATTAAAGCATACTTCCAAAAAAAAGACCCAGAATCTTGTTGTTCAAGTGGTTCTTGCGATAACTAGGGTATAATTCAGACATGAAAACGTTAATTAGCCTGGTATTATTATTCTCTTTTGCCTTTTCTACGGTACATGAGTATGCCTTTGCTTTTTATAATAATGATCATTGTGAAGTAAGTGAATATATAAATGAACTTTCTTCTCCAAGTGACCATGGCGATATTTGTGATATTCACTTTGAGTATCATCAAGCCTTTATTTTAACACCTTATGTGAAATTAGCTAAGAATGCTTCTATGAACACAAAACTGAACTTATTTAAAGAAAACTACAATTATAAAACGTCTTTAAAATTTACTAAACCTCCTATCTCTTAAAGAGAAACTCAAGCTATACTTCTACCAATTTCATACCTATTTATAAGGATTTCCATGTTGAAAAACATACTTCTTTCGGGGCTTTTATGTACATTTCTAAGTGCACAAAGCTTTGATGATTTTTTACAAGAGGCTGTTGTATACAGTCCCTATTTACATGCGAGTTCTTTAAACCTAGAACAAGCAGAACAAGAAGGTTCTGCATTAAGACGTTATTCTAACCCTTCTTTAGAATTGGAATATTCTAACTTTTCACCTGAGATTGGTGAAAGTGATAATGGATATAGAGTTAACGTTAGTCAAGCCATTCGTTTATGGGGTGTTGGTTCAGACAAGGATAAACTATCTATCTTTATGAGTGAAAGTGCAAAGGCTAATTTTTTATCAAAAAAAGCGATGTTCACACGAGATATTTCTTTGGCTTTTACCCTTTATTCTCAAAAGAAGATGCTACTTGATCTTGGAAATGAAGAACTTCAAATTGCCAAAACAATACATAATATTTCTAAGGCGAGATACGAGACGGGAACTATATCCAGAGGGATAATGTTACAAGCTCAAGTAGCTTATAAACTTATAGAAATTTCAAATAATACACTTTCTCTTTTGAGTGAGCAGTCATATTATCAACTTCTGAAATTTGCAGGTATTAATGAGCAAAGAGAACTGGAAACACCTTATGTCTTTAATGTTGTACCCTCTAAAGGTGATAATCCTGAGATCTTAAAATTAGAAGCTCTAGGAAAAAAAGCATTAGCTGAGGCACAGGTCAATTCTAATGCAGTTGAATGGGTTAATCTTTTTGGTGAGTTTGAATCTGAACCTGAACAAGATGTTGCGAGAATTGGTTTAAATATTCCTCTTGCAATTTTTAACTCTAAGTCTCAAGAAAGGATAATTTCTAGCCTTGAAGCTAAAAAGTCTGAACTTTTAGTGATTAATGAAAATACAAAATTAAGTATAGAAAGAAAAAAGCTTGACTCTCAAAGAGAACAGTTAGAGGTCTTAAAGTCTCAAAATGAAAATATACTTAGCACTGAAGAAGAACTTCTTGGCATGTTTCAAGAAGGTTATAAGATTGCCAATATTAAGCTCTTAGAACTTCAAGATATTAAAAATAAGATGATAGAAACAAAAGAAAATCTGATACAAATCCAGACCTCCCTCGACCAAAACACAATTTATATAAACTACCTTCAAGGAACTTATAATGACTAAACTTATAGCATTGATCTTTTTAATAACAACACTGTTCTCAGTTGAAATACCCACTAAACATGCACAAGAAAGAGCCTTTGGTAAGTCAGTAGAACTTAATGCCAAGGTGATACAACTTTCAAACGCCAAGCAGTCTATTATGTCTCTTGTTAGCGGACATATTGAAAAATATTATGTAGAGCCAGGCTCAAAGGTTAAAACCGGCCAAAAGATAGCACTTATCGAATCTATTATGCTTTCTAAAATGACAGCTGACTTTATTTCTTTAAAAAAGCAATTTATTGCCCTTGAGAAAAACTACAAGGCAACACATTCTTTATATAAAAAGGGAATGTCTTCTATGCAAGACTTAAACCTTCAAAGTATACAAAAAAATGTAATGCTTGCGAAAATTTCAGCCTTGAATTCCCAACTTAATACCTTAGGAATAAATACAAAAAGTCTTAAAAACGCTTCAGCAAATTATATTCTATATGCCCACTCAGCCGGAAAAATTTCAGCTATTTTACAGCCTCTTCATTCTGTTATTGGTGAAGATACGGCTATCATTTCTATTGTAAAATCGCAGGCATTTTATATAGAGTCTTATCTTCCATTATCGTATGCTTCATCAGTTCAGATAGGACAAAAACTTGTTGTGAATTATAATAATAGAAAGATTCTTTCTCATATCACACAAATACTTCCTGAGCTTGATGAAAAGACTCAGCGTATCTTAGTTCTTTCAAGCGTAGATGAAAAAGCTGATGACTTATACATTAATGCTTATTTGTCCTCAACCTTGTATTTTGAAACAAAAAACAAATATATTACAGTAGATAAATCAGCTTTGTCATTTTTTAATAATGAATGGGTGGTATTTGTTCCTAAGGAAGATGGTGAGCAAGAAGAACATGAAAGCCCTTATGAAACACGTGTTATTGAAATCATAACTCAAGATGAAAAATATGTAGCGGTTAAGGGTCTTGAGATAGATGAAGAATATGTAAGTGCAAAGTCTTATTATGTTAAGTCTATGATGCTTAAGTCATCTCTTGGGGAACATGGACACTAAGATGCTGAATTTTATAATAGATATATCACTGAAGTATAAACTTTTAGTGATTACACTTTTTTTAGTAATTTCTGTCTTTGGTTTTAAGGCTTATCAAGAAATTCCTGTGGATGCTTTTCCTGATATCACACCTAAACAGGTTGTTATTTATACAGAAAGCCCGGGCAATTCGGCTGAGGATATAGAAAAACTTATTACGTATCCTATTGAGTCAGCAGTTTCAGGAATGGCTGGGGTGAAACTTATTATGTCAAACTCTATTTTTGGTCTTTCATATGTATCTGTATTTTTTGAAGACAATATGGATATTTATTTTTTACGCCAAATAGTTAGTGAAAGACTTAACAGTGTAGATATCCCTGCAGGTTGGGGTCAGCCAAAGCTTGGACCAAATACAACAGGCCTAGGGCAAGTCTTTTGGTATGAGTTAAAAGATATCAGTGGAAAATACTCTTTAAGAGAAATTAGAGAGATGCAAGACTATATAGTAACACCCTTATTTAAGTCTGTTCCAGGTGTTGAAGAAGTTATTGGCTGGGGCGGAGATAAAAAACAATATAATGTTTTAATTGACACTAAAAAGCTTCAAGATATAGGTGTGACTTACGCAGACGTTATTGAAGCCTTACAAAAAAGCAACCTAGCAGCAGGTGGCCAATATCTTGAGTTTAACCGTGAACAATATCTTGTTCGTGGAGCTGGTTTATATAAGTCTTTGGATGATATTAGAAATACCCTTGTAAAATCATCTTTAGGACAATCCGTAGTAATTGGAGATGTGGCCATAGTGGAAATAGGTTCAGCTCCACGTTTTGGCTCAATTAGTATAAGTGGAGAAGAAGCGGTTATAGGAATGGTACTTCAAAGAACTGCAACTAACGCAGCTAAGGTAGTTGAGCGTATACAAGAAAAGCTAAAAACTGTAAATGCGGCCCTTCCTAAGGGAGTAGAAATTCAAACGATTTATGATAGAACTGAGATAACGCATAAGGCGGTTAATACCATGACTTCTGCTCTGTTTTCAGGAGTTGTTCTTGTAGCCCTTGTTCTGTTCTTATTCTTATTTGAATTACGTTCTGCTTTTATTGTTATTACTTCTTTACCATTATCTTTATTAACTGCCTTTTTATTAATGGACTATTATGGTCTTTCTGCCAATCTAATGTCACTTTCAGGGCTTGCAATAGCAGTAGGAATGATTGTCGATGGTACTATTGTAATTGTTGAAAACTCATTTAGAAAGTTACATGATGAACCTGATGCAGATCGTTTAGTGGTAATAGCAGAGGCCGCTAAAGAGGTCGCGACACCTGTAACCTTCGCTGTCTTAATCACTGCTGCAGTCTTTATCCCTCTTTTAAGTCTTGATGGTTTGGCTGGTAAGTTATATGGACCTATGGCTCTTAACATTGTTTTTGTTATGCTGGGTTCTTTAGCAGTGGCCCTTATCCTAGTTCCAGTGCTTACATTTTTACTTCTAAAGCCATCAAAATCAAAAGAAAATATAGTTATGAAAAAGATTAAAAAGTCGTATACTCCCTTATTAATATATGCTCTTTCTCATGCTAAGGGACTTCTTATTACAGTCTCAGCTGTTTTTTTTGTATTAGCCTTTATCTTAAGCCTTCAAGGACGGGAATTTATGCCGGAATTAAATGAAGAGTCTATTATGTACCGTGTTGTTTCTATACCAGGAACAGGTCTTAATCACTCAACTAAAACAGCCGGTTTAATCGAAAAATACATCTTGAAAAATTATCCAAATGAGGTTGAATCTGTTTTATCTATGATAGGTAGAAGTGAAAATGGGGAAACAGCTCAGGCTAATTATATGGAAGTTTTATTAAGCTTAAAGCCGGATCTAAAAGACTTAGAAGCTCTAAGGGATACAATGAATGATGACTTAAAAGAAAGTTTTGAGTATGTTCAGTTTATTCCGACTCAGCCTATTGCTATGCGTATAGAAGAATTGTTAGAGGGTGTTAAGGCCGAACTTGCTGTTAAAATTTACGGAGATGATCAAAAGGTACTTGACGCAATTTCTAAAGATATTCAAGCCAAACTTTCTGGCGTTGATGGACTTGAAGAGATAGAGATAGAGGTTGAGGTTCAATTAGGTCAGGCTCAGATTAAAATTGAGCCAAATTATCTTGCCTTAGCAAGATACGGTATCTCAGTTGATGAGGTTATGGATGTTATTCGTAATGGTATTGGTGAAGAAGCGGTATCTGAAAAGATTGAAGGGATAAGACGTTTTGGTATTGTTGCAAAGATTACGGGTGCAAAAGAAGATATTCAAGCAGTTAAAGATGTGACTATGCGTTCAAGTAGCGGTGCCTTGGTTACTTTAGAACAGATTTGTGATATTTCCATACAACAAGGCGCTTCCTTTATTAAAAGAGAGAACCTTTCACGTTATATGGTGCTTTCTATGGAAGCAGAAGGAAGAGATGTGGCTTCTTTTGTCGCAGAAGCTGACAGAATTATAAAAGCTGAGGTTAATATACCTGATGGTTATTATATAGCTTGGGCAGGCGACTTTAAAAACCTTAAAGAAGCAACAGATAAGTTAATGCTTATTATTCCTATCACTATCTTCTTAGTGATATTGCTTTTATATACAGTCTTTAATTCAATTTCAAAAGCAATGTTAATTCTACTTAATGTTCCTTTTGGTTTCATTGGGGGGATAATAGCTCTTGTTCTGAGTGGCATTTATCTTTCAGTTTCTGCTGTTATTGGTTTTTTAGCGATTTTTGCTATTGCCATATTAAACGGTATTGTTTTAGTTTCTTTTATTGATGAACTTCGATTGAAGTTCCCTAATGTGAAGCTAGAAGTTTTACTAAAAGATGCTACACTTCTGCGTTTACGGCCTGTGCTAATGACAGCTTTTACGACATTATTTGGTATTTTACCTTTACTTTTTGCAAGCGGGGTTGGCTCTGAAATTCAGTATCCTTTGTCGGTGGTGATTACAGGTGGGATTATTTCTTCTACCTTTTTAACTCTTTTGGTAGTACCATCAACCTACCTTTTGTTTTATAAAAAAGATCATTGCGTAGAAGCTCACGAAGATGGACGCAAGAAAATAAATATGGATTAGAGGAAAGTGATGCAAAATAATTTACTTTTAGAATTAAGAGAAGGACGGGAGTCCTCTGAAAAAAAGGTGCTTGCTTCTATTAGCAAGTGCATTTACCAATACGAACGATATGGCATTAACTTTTCTTTAGCCCTTGGTATGAGTAAGGACTTAGAAGCAAAAAAATTAGTAATTTATTGCGAGAAACAGATACGTTAATAGAATTAAATGATAATTTAGCCTGTGTTATTTTTAATTTTAGTGATAGTTCTGAAGGAATTAAAGCGGCTTCAAACCTCTTACTTGCCTTTGAAACCCATAACTTTGCGCAAGATGTTTTTTTAAGTGTTGTTAATGCAAAAGACTGCTCAAATACCAATAAACAAATTAACAAGCTTTTTAATGTGCTTGAATTTGCCTTGTCTAATGGGATGAATAACATTCCTCTT
>DTVI01000498.1:0-4406 GCA_012963655.1 Sulfurimonas sp. | reverse complement strand
CTTTAGAAGGATAATACTTACTTACTTGTACTAATACCTTTTTTTACTAAATAGACATGAAATTAGTTTAAATATGTGAAAACTTCCTAAGTTAGCCTTGTTATAATCATTTATATCCAAACATATGGAAGCTTATAATGAGTTTGATTAATGATTATTTTTTACTCTATCATGGTTGTTATTACGAAAGTAATGAAGCCCTTGTCTTAGATGAACTTGAGGAAGACCTCTTATGTGAGGTGTCGGCCCTTGTGCTAAGTACCCACCGAAAAAACTTTCCCTACTTTTGTGTATTGTCTTCATTTAATGATTTAATTAAAAAAATAACTAAAATTTCTTTACATAATATAGACGACCTTTATCTACTGCAATATCACCTCATAAAACTCATTGAAGATAAGACTTCTGCTCATTATGTTACTAAGATACATGAATCATTTAAGTACCTTCAAGACAAAGAACTCTTAAGTATGCAAAATTGTGAAAAACTCTTGAGCCTTTTTGATCCTAATGAGTTTCATAGTTTTGATGCAATAATTGCTTCTAATGATAAGGATAATAATAAAGATTTTTTAGAACAAAAAGAAGTTCTGAATACTTTTATAAATGAGCTTATGCTCTTAGGTAATACCCCAAGCTTTATAACTGAGCTCAAAGTCAGCCAAGACTATTTAAATGAACAAAAGTTTTCTGTAGGTATAACAGGTGTAATGAATTCTGGTAAATCAACGCTTTTAAATGTCCTAATAGGAGAAGAAATTTTAGGTACATCTGTTGTTCCTGAAACAGCTAACCTAAGCTTACTTCAATATTCTGCACAACCTTTTGCAAAGGTTTTTTATTGGTCTAAAAGAGAATGGGAAAAGATTGTATATAGTGCTCAAGAGTTTGAAGCAATTGATAGGTTTGTAAAAGAAAGTCAAGAAGCCTTTAAAGATGACTTTGATAGATATATACAAGAAAATGGACGGGTAGATGATATTAAGATTGAAGACCTTAGTTTATATACCTCGGCCAAATCTAATAGGTCTAAGCTTATTAAAAAGATACAAATAGGTGTAAGTCTTGACTTCTTAAAAGAAGGCATTACTATTGTAGACACTCCAGGTTTAGATGATGTGGTGATTCAAAGAGAAGAAATAAGCAAAGAATATATGAGTACGTGTGATTTAATGATTCACCTAATGAATGCTTCTCAATCAGCCACACAAAAGGATATTGATTTTATTATAGATACCCTCTTATATCAAAATGTTGGTAAGCTTCTCATTGTTCTTACCAAGATAGACAACCTTAGTGATACTGAGCTTCAAGAGGTTATAGGGTATACACAAAAGAGTATAAAGGCACAACTTGGAATAAGGAATGAATCCTCTAAGCTTGATTTTATCCTTGATAATTTGAAGTTTATAGAAGTGAGTTCTAAAATGGCATTACTTCATAAACAAGGTAAAGAAGATGAAGCTTTAAAAGAGGGATATTCCTTAGAGAAAACAGGAATCTTAAAACTTGAAGATTATTTATATGAAACCTTATATGGAGAAAACAGTCAAAAAAGTGATTTAATTATTAGCTCTACTAAGGGTAAAGTCTTTAAAAGCATACAAATACAGATGTCTTCCTTAGAATACGAGTTGAAACTTTTATCTAAAAATGAAGACGAAATCGCTGAAGAATTAGAGATGTTAAAGCGTAATAAAGATACTAATGCTCAAAATATTTCACATATGAAAGAAGAACTACTTTTAAATAAAGATGAACTCAGCTCTTATTCTAAGGGATTAGATAGTTTTGTACAGGCACAACTTTTTAGAGCAAAGAATAGGCTCTGTTCAAGACTGATGGATGATTTTACCTACGCAGTAGAGCAAAAGAAGACAAAAGAGTTTTTACGCACACTCAATTTCACCTTAGACCTTGCCTTAAAAGATACGCTTATAGACCTCTTAAGAGATTATAGATATAAGTTTATACAACAATCACAAAGCCTTGGTGCAAAAATGCAAGAGCATTATGAATCTTATAAAGTGCTGCAAATACAGATGCAAGAAAACTCAACACTTGATAGTGTTAATACGCACTTTAAAACAGGCTTTATCCATTCTTCTTCAACTCTTTTAAGTGCCACACTGACTAAGGCTTTTAAAAAGGCAAATGTAAAGGATCTTTCTGCCTTAGAGATAGAGGTACAAGGAAGTTTAAATGAAGCTTATGAATATTTACATGAAGAAATAAGTTTAAAGGCACATGATATAGTTAAAGGCCTTATTGAAGAGCTTTATGAAGATCTTTCAAGTCCTCTTAACACTTTTGAGAAAAAACTGAATAAAGAAGAAGAACTTTTAAATTCCACGCTTATAAATTATGAAAAAGATGAAAGAAAAAGAAGTGAGTTTTCCATCAGTATACATAAGCAGTTAAAGATCTTAATACAAGCTTCTAAAAGGTGTTCAGTATGAAATATTTAGAGGCCTTTGTTCAAGAATATCAAGATTATTATACTAAAAAAGAAGAGGTTTTTGAAGACAATATTGGCGGTCAGATTAAAAAAGTTCAAGGGGCCTTACTAGAAGAGAAATTCCTTCCTTCGGTATCTTTAAAAAACCTATTTGAAAAGTTATTAAGACGTTCTCAATATCCTATGGAAGTGGCAATTACAGGGCAGTATTCCTCAGGAAAATCCACCTTCTTAAATGCCTTACTATCTAAAGACATCTTGCCAACAGGTATTACACCTGTTACTTCAAAGGTGAATTTTATAAATTATGGCCCTGAATATAAATTACGAGTCACCTATAAAAATGGGGCACAGCAATATCATAATATAGAAAGTATTTCTTCTTTTACAGACCAAAGAGAAGATGAAATAGATGATATTAAGTATCTTAGTATTTACGCACCTATGGATATTTTAAAAGATATATCTTTTGTTGATACACCGGGTTTAAATTCTCAGTCTATTTTGGACACACAAACCACGCAAAAAGTTTTAAGAGATGTAGATGGAATCATATGGCTAAGCCTTATGGATAATGCGGGAAAACAATCAGAAGAAGAAACGCTAAAAGAATATATGAAACACTTCAAAGAAAAATCCTTATGTGTACTTAATCAAAAAGATAAGTTTTCACAAGATGAGGTAAATAAAATACTATCTCATGTTAAATCAAAGTTTGGGGATTATTTTCAAGAAGTAATTCCTATTTCTGCCAAACTTGCTCTAGAATCACGTTCTAAGCAAAAAGAAGTACTTCTAAACGAAGCCATGCATGATATTTCTTTAGAGTTTAAAGAAAACCTTGGTGAAGCAGAACATGGCTTAGACTTTTTTAAAGATAACTTTTTTAGGTATGAAGAAAAAGTTAAAGAGATTAAACAAAAAGATAGAAGAAATGATATACAAAATCTTAATGAATCTAACATTCAAGAAGTTCTTGATTTTATTTATGATGAAATTCGACCTAGTGCCTTAGAATCTAAGACCTTTGCCTTAAAAAATGAATTAAAATCAATTTGTAAAATCCTTATAGGTGAGTATGAAAATATTTTTGGTGTTTATGAAAGTTTACAAGATGTTATTAAAACTAAGGAAGCTGAGCTTTTAGTAGCCTTTGATAATATTATGAGTACAAGACAAAAAGAATTAAATATTATTTATGAAGAGCTTAATGAGATTCTTTTAGATGTAGCAGAAGAAATTTCTAGACATATCAAAGGAAAAACAAAGTATAGGTTTGAAGAGAAAGAAGGCTCATTATTAAGTAGAAGCAAGATTGAGAAGTATGAATATGAGATTTTTTTCGTAGACAATGATAGTTTATATAAAAATCTTTTTTATGATGATGGACGTATTGATAAAAGGTTTGTTAAGGTACAAAAACAATTAAAACGCGCGGAACTAAGAATTTCTCAATCTTTTAAAGAAGTGTATGAAATCTTAGAATCCTCTGTACATACTTGGCAAGAACCTTATGAACTTATTACTAAGCATAGGGAAATTGCTTCAGACTTAGAGTTTGCAAAGACTAGGAATTTTGCTTCTAAGGTATATGAAAATGTGTTAATTAATTATCACACAGCTATAGAAGGAAATATATCGGCCTTTAAAAAGAAATTTGCCTACCTTAATGGGGCAATTACTCTGTCCTATAAACAGCTAATTCATTCAAGTATCTTACATTTTGAGATACGTCTTAGTGAACAAATAACAGCATATGAGAATAATCCGCGGAATGTTTCCCTCAATATACCGCATGTGCAAGAAATAGTCATACGTTTAAAGGAAGATTTTTCTTTTGATAAGATAGAAAGCTTTTTAAGTTCAAGAAGAAATTATTTGTATAAGATTATTACTTATGCTAAAGAAGAATATATTGAAATTAATGAAGAAAAAAACCTTCTTTTAA
>DTVI01000497.1 GCA_012963655.1 Sulfurimonas sp. | reverse complement strand
AAATATAAACATATAAATTACTATATAGTAAGTTATATAGTAATTTCAAACCCCCTAAACAAGGTCATTAATGACTATAGAAATATACAAATCAGCCTTATGTCCACGTTGTGCTTACGCCCTGCACTCTCTTAAAAAACTCCAAGAAGAATTTAAAGATATTGAAATTATCACTTATGATATAGCCACTAATTTTAAAGTTTTTAAAAATGAGGGCATAAGAATGCTACCAACTATCAAGATAAATGATAATAAAAAGTCTTGGATTTTTCCAAGTACAAAAGATGTGAGAAATTTTATTTTAGAAAATAGATAAATATTACCTTTATCAAACCATTAAAATAATATCATGCTATATATCTTTTATAAGTATTGAAAATTATGGTATAATTCGCATCTAATAAATATTAGAGAAAGAGGGTGAATGCAATGCCAGGTGTAATTTTAAAGTCTGATGACCACTTCGACGCTGCTTACCGTCGCTTTAAGAAACAAACAGATAGAAATCTGATTGTTACTGAAGCACGTGCTAGACGTTTCCATGAAACAGAAACTGAAAAGCGTAAGAAAGAGAAGATTAGTACTCGTAAGAAAATTCTTAAACGTCTTTTCATGATGAGACGCTACGAATCTCGTCTGTAATCTCAAAGAGATTGCGGTTTTCTCCAAGACTTACTTCAAAGAGGTAAGCTTTTGGAGGTTTTATTCTACTTTTTAAACTTCTTTACATTAATTTTTCCAAAATATACTTGCACTTTTATCTATCTATTTTACTATCACAGGTGTTTTATTCGAATATTCAAAGACTCTTGAGTACTCTCATTCATTTTTTCAATAAAAGCATTCAGACTTAGTCAACTCTTCAGACTAATTTTCAAGATTACTTTCTTGCTAGGCAATGAAAACAATATAAAAACATGAGAGTGTCAGAATAAAAACATTCTTATAAACTAAGTTTATCTTTGACCCACTTACGAATCTCTTTAAACTCAGTTGGATCTACTGTATGTGTCTTATGGTAAGCTCTAAAGTCTATCTCAAAGTCACCATCAAGTAAGACTTCTACCTGAGCCCTACTCTCATTATAAGGAAGTACATCATCCTCATATCCATGAGTACAAAGCCAGTTGCCTTTTTTAAGATCTTGATTCATATCGTCTAAAAGCTTTGGTGCATCATAAATGTAACCACTAACAGCAATATATCCAGCTAGCTTTTCTTTATAACGTGCACCAAATTCAAAGGTCAATAAAGAACCTTGTGAAAAACCAAATAAAATAGTTTGTGAAGGCTCATACTTATCTTCAAATACTGTGTCTAAAATCTCTGTTAAGATATTTTTAGAATATTCAATACCTGGAAGTTGGTTAGGTGCTAGGTCATACCAAGAAAAACCTGTATAGTATTCAAAGGGAGCATTTAAAAGAAGATAATTCATATCATCTAAACCAAGTTCTTGTGGAAAGAATCTAAATCCTTCAGCAGAGTCACCTCTACCATGTAAGATAATCATTAACTTATTAGAAGGTGTTTTACTCTCAAAAAACAAATGATCCAGAGGGAGTTCCATCTAATCTTCTTCTAAGGCTTGAATGTCTTTTAGTATTTCTTTACACTCAGCAAGGTTTTCGGCACATTCTTCTTCATCCATCTCACCTGTTTCAGCTTCAAAGGCCATCTCTTTAAATTCTTTTTTCATAGCCTGAGCTTCTTTAAATTCTGCTCTTTCATCTTCTGTTGCTTCTTTGTTATCTGCAATAGTCTCACACATATCATCTATGATATTTTCAATTTCTGGGATAATCTCATCATTTAAAATTTTGATTAGTTGTTCTGCGTTGTTCATTTATTTAGTCCTTAGTTAATATTTATTTTGTTTTATAAATTTGGTGCTATTTTGAAGGGGGCACAGCTTTACTTTTTATCGAAAACGATAAAACTCAACTAAGATTCCCCTGCATCTAAGCAGTAATTACGTAATTATACAATATTTTGTTATAAACTTGGAATAGGAGGTATTTTTCCAAGCTTAGAGAGTTTACAATATTTACCCCATCCACATTTTATCCAATGTCCTAAGAAAGGCATATCTGCTAAAAAAGATTTTTTTATCATCTCTAAAAGCAGAACCTGCTGTATCAAAAACTGCGAAATCACAACCAAGAATAAGAACATTTTTTCTGATCAAACCTTATGATATTTATTAAATTGCACTAGGTTAAATGATAAAAATTAAGTTTTTAGCTCTATACAACGTGATAAAAATTGTTCTCCGTAACGTTCAAACTTAACTTCGCCTACCCCGTTTATTGCTAACATCTCTTCTTCATCTGCTGGAAGGGCATTTGCCATCTCTTTTAAGGTTTTATCGCCAAATACAATATACGCAGGTTTACCTTCTTTCTTGGCTATCTCAGCTCTTAAAGAACGCAGGCTTTCAAAGGCTTCAGTGTTTAAGTCAACATCTTGAGTATGTGATTTATATTCTTTTTTTGCCTTAACATTTAAACGATCAGACTTTATTTCTACATTCACTTCTTTTTTAAGAATTTGCATACCAATTGTATCTATCATTAAAGCTCGAAAGTCACCACGTTTAAGGGCACCAATTTCCATTAACCTTTCCATTACCACATCCCAATAAGGCTTTGAAAGGTCCTTTCCAATCCCATAAACAGAAAGTTTATCATGCTCATTACTTAATATCTTCTCAACTGTACTTCCACGTAAAACATCAATCACATAAGACTGTCCAAACCTTTGACCCGTTCTATAAACACAAGAAAGAAGTTTTTGCGCTTGAACACTAATATCTGTCTTTTCTACCTCAGGCGCGGTACAATTATCACATTTACTTTCACAGTCTTCAAGCTTATCTTCAAAATACGAGGCAATATACTGGTGTCTACATGCTTCTGCTCCGGTATACCTGCTTATAAGTTCTAATTTATTAAAAGCATTTTGCTTATAAGGAGAGTCTTCTAATTGTTCTATAAATTCTCTTTGCATCATCATATCTGAGCCTGATGATAAAAGTAAAACTTCAGAATCCAATCCATCACGCCCTGCTCTTCCTATTTCTTGATAATAATTCTCTATAGTCTTAGGCAAGGACATATGCACTACAAAACGGATATTACTCTTGTCTATACCCATACCAAAGGCGATAGTTGCAACCACCACCTGTATCTCATCATGCACGAACTTTCTAAAGGTTTCGGCCTTAACATGATTGGGTAGGCCTGCGTGAAAAGGCAGAGCTTTTATGCCTTTATTTTGCAAAAATTCAGCTAATGATTCTGTTTGTTTTCTTGAGAAGGCATATATAATTCCACTATCATTTTTAAAGTTTTTTAAAAACTCTAAAAGTTGAGATTTGCCATCTTTTATACGAGGTTCAACAGAGATATGCAGGTTTTCTCTAAATATCTTTCCTCTTATCTCTTTGGGTGTATTTAAACGCAAGGCATTAGATATATCAATTTGAACCTTTGGTGTTGCCGTCGCTGTAAAGGCAGCAATACCAATGTTAGGAAAGTTCTCCCGTAATAAATGCAACTTTCTATAATCTTCTCTAAACTCATGTCCCCATTCAGATACACAGTGAGCCTCATCAATTACAAAAAAGTTAATACGTACTTGACGCAAAAGGTCTAAAAATAAGGGAGCAGAAAAACGTTCAGGCGCTATATATAAGAGTTTAAGTTCACCCGATAGCAAGTCATAACGGATTAAGTCAAGTTCTTCGCCTGTTTGCATAGATGACATCATCTCTGCCTTAATGCCATTTGCCTTTAGCGCCATTACTTGATCATGCATTAGTGCAAGTAAGGGAGAAACAACAACCGTAACACCTGGCATCATCAAAGAAGGAAGTTGGTAACATAAGGATTTGCCCCCTCCCGTAGGTAAGATCATCAGCACATCTTTTTGATGTAAGATAGAGTCTACTGCTTCTTCTTGAAAAGAGCGAAATTCATCATGTCCAAAAACAGTTTTAAGTATCTCGTATTTTTGTATCAAAGTGGCCTTGCCTCGTTCATATTTTTTAATATTAAAGTCTATAATTTATTCTCACGTATCATATCAAGTTTATGCTAGAATATAAGACATACACAAGTAACTATATGCGCACAATAT
>DTVI01000496.1 GCA_012963655.1 Sulfurimonas sp. | reverse complement strand
AATGTGTTCTATTTTGGAGGAATCCTTTTTAATTGGCAAATAACCTCAGTTTAATTTCTCTCAAAAGGATTCATTTACTTTTTTAAAACTGATAATTAGGTAAACCTTTTCAAAAAAAGGTCGAAGAGTATCTGAGCATATTAGTTTAATAAGGATAGACTTAAAATGGCCTTAAAAATATTACTCTACTTTATTGTTTCCATGGGTTTTATTGAAATTCTAAGAAGGTCAAAACTGGCCTATATTCTAGTCTTTTTTGTCGCCCCTCTTTTTGGTCTCCCCTGGATTATTAAAAATATGGAGGCCCATTTTAATGGAGACCTTTTTCTTTATGCCAAAATTTATTCAGTCGTCGCGGGCGCCTTTTTTCTTTATATGGGGCGCTTTACAAAATTTGGGGAGACCAAATGGTATGGCCTTACATTATATGCCATATTAGCAGTTAATATATTAGAGGCGATGATCAAGGATTCTGTTGAAGGGCATTATCTTAACGCTTTTAGTGGACTACTCGTGATTATAACCGCCCCGGTGCCCAAAGAATATGGTGTTCGTAAAAATGACAACGGTACGGTTGACAATACCGCCCACTTTACCAGGGCATGGATACTCTTTTACACTTTTTGGAATATAACGTTTGTCTACAATGCTTATAATTTAATTTGGCCTATTCACATAGCTCTTCTAGGGGCGCCCCTTATCATAACAGGTCTTTGGAGACCGAATTATGGATTATGGGAAGAGTGTTTACTCTAGGCCCTCATGTTATTTTTCGTTATTTGTATTTTCCTTTTTATACTCTTCTCCAAATTTGGGAAGAATCTAAACCTGACAGTCAAACATCCCTAATCATGCAAGGAGTAACGTTAGCGGTCGGTTTTGTGGTGGTTTATCAAAATATCATAGGACCTCGTTTAAAAAAGGGTAAGGAAAAAATTGAAGACGTAAAAAGCGAAGAAGTGGCCGCCTAAAAACGGGCACCTCATTTTGGATCAGTAACTGC
>DTVI01000495.1 GCA_012963655.1 Sulfurimonas sp. | reverse complement strand
GTTTTTAAAAAGAAAAAATAAGTTTTTTTTTTCAACTGAAAACAGATTTGGAATTCCTTAATGACGAAAAGCGTTTTTCGCAAAAATTGAACGACGAGGAATTGTGGTCTCCACTTTGTTTTTTAATCCACGAATGTATGCCGGAAAGTGAGCGCAGGGAAATGTCGGAAAAATTGGAAAATGGTTTTGATGTTGAACCAATGATAAAAGAACTCAGTTTTCTATTTGAAAAATATAAAATTGACGAAATGATTCAAACTGAAGCAAAACAGGAACTGAAACAGGCCGGAGAATGTCTTGTAAATCTGGAAATGGATGCAAGCCCACTTCAACCACTAACATCATATTCAATGATTTAAAATGACGGATTCACTGAAAATCAGCATAAAATCTTCTGTTGCGGAAATTGAACTGAACCGTCCGGAAAAAGCAAATGCAATTGATGAAGAATTATGGTTTGCTCTCGGAGATTGTTTCCGTGAATTAGACGAAAACGAAGCTGTTCGGGTTTGTGTTTTGAGTGGTGCAGGCAGTCATTTTACTGCTGGAATAGACCTGAAATTTTTGCAGTCCGTTGGTCAGGAAGTTGAAAATTTCGACTGTGAGGGACGGAAACGTGAACATTTACGCCGGAAGATTTTAAAACTGCAGGCAGCTTTCACCCAAATAGAACAATGTCGAAAACCGGTACTTGCCGCAATTCATGGAGGTTGTATCGGCGGCGGAGTTGATTTGATCAGTGCTTGCGATATGCGCTACTCCACCCGTAAGGCGGTTTTCCAAATTAAAGAAATTGATCTTGGACTCGCAGCGGATGTAGGCACTTTGCAACGTCTTCCCAAACTGATTCCTCAAGGCATTGTCCGCGAGTTAGCCTTTACGGGACGTAAATTTTCCGGAGAAGAAGCCCGTGAATTAGGTTTGGTTAACCGCTGTTATGATGACAAAAAAACTATGATTTCAGCAGTCAGGAAGATTGGTTCAACATCAAAACCATTTTCCAAT
>DTVI01000494.1 GCA_012963655.1 Sulfurimonas sp. | reverse complement strand
GTGGGTACCAATTATGCTATAGGGGTAGCAAGCGGTACAGATGCCCTAAAACTTTCTTGTCAGGTCCTGGGAATTGGCCGGGGAGATGAGGTGCTGGTTCCGGCAAATACTTTTATTGCTACTGCTCTGGGTGTATTTGACTTGGGATTTAAGCTTATACCAGTAGACATCGACCCGACTACCTATCTAATGGACTTAGAAGATGCGGGTAAAAAGATCTCGGACAAAACCCGAGCCATTTTGCCAGTTCACCTTTACGGGCAGATAATGGACTTGGATGAACTTTGCGCCTTCGGTAAACAACACCAAATTCACATCATTGAAGACGCTTGCCAATCTCATGGAGCCAAGTGGCAGGGGAAAAGTGCAGGTGGTGCAGGGGAAATGGGATGCTTCAGTTTTTTTCCCAGCAAGAACCTGGGAGCTTTTGGAGATGGTGGAATGATCACCACCAACGATGAGACCCTAGCTCAACGACTGCGAATGATTCGTAATTACGGATCTGTTCGCAGGTACATCCACGAGATTAAGGGGACAAATAGTAGGTTGGACACTCTCCAAGCCGCTGTTCTGCAGATCAAACTCCCTCATTTAGATGAGTGGAACTTAAACCGTTACAAGGCAGCCTGTCGTTATTCCGATGGGCTGAAAAGCATTAAGCAATTACGCACACCCGCATTCAACAGAGAAAATCAGCAAGGACATGTCTTCCATCTTTATGTAATTGAATGTGAGGAAAGAGAAAGTTTAGCACAATTCCTTTCAAAAAAAGGTATCTCAACGGGGATTCATTACCCTGTTACAGTGCACTTGCATCCCTCAATGACAAACACTGACTTTCCAAGAGGTGCTTGCCCTGTTGCTGAAGGGTTGGCGGATCGGATTCTATCCCTTCCCATGTTCCCCGAAATTACTAATAACCAAGTGGACCATGTCATAGAAACCATCATCAAGTTTTATGGATAAAAATCCAAAACTAAAAGAGCAGTTTTCAGATAAGTTAAA
>DTVI01000493.1 GCA_012963655.1 Sulfurimonas sp. | reverse complement strand
AATAAAAATTTTGTGATATAACTTTGGTAAATATAGGTAATATATATTAATAGTTAAGTCATTGTAAAAATTAATCTAATGTGATTTAGAATGTACAATCTAGATGATGAGGACACTTAATTTTAAGAGGAATAGATGTCATATTAAAATTACTAAGAGGCCTGTTTTAATTAGAATAATATAGTTAATGGAGAGTTTTGTGGAAGAGAAAAAACGTAGATCATTAGAAGATCTTATAATATTAGCAGAAATAGATATGATAAGTGACGAGGAAATCACTCAATCAATAACTGATAATATTGATGATGGTTTAAAATTGATGCGGCTAGCTAAGATGAACTCTGCAATTACCGCCTTTGATTGTGCTGAGGTAATTACTTCTATTGCTTCTCGACTCTCTTTTGCAGCTGCTGTACTTAATCCCAATGGTGAAGAAGAAATAAAAAAGGTCATGCTTAAGATATTCTTGTTTTGCGGGACGATTTCTACGTCTAAGCACTTTTTTCTTGACAAACCCGAATTGATTGAAAGAATTTTCCCATTTTTTATGACTATGCGTGAATGGGTGGAAACACTTGTTCTGCATCAAAGTGATTATGCCGTAGCTTCGAATCTCTCATCTTCCCTTCTTGCAGATCTTGAAAGTTTTGAGGCGATACTTGGAGTACCTACTCAGAATGAAGAAGAAACTACCGAAGATGACAACTTCTTTCTACTATAGAAAGTACTAAAACAAATATATATTTAAAGAAAAAGGGGTACATAGATGCAACAATGGTTACAGAATTTTTCCGTTTCAAAAAAGATGAATGCCATCACCATAATGTTTGCCACAATAATAGGCTTATCTATATTAGCATTTATTATGGCTGCACAATCGTTCAAAGAGGATTTCAATAATTTTGAAAAAAGAAGCCTTGTCGGAGTTAAAACAGTTTTAGAAACTGAAAAAGAACTAAACTATTTTAGTCGTCTTTCTCGCTAAGGTTGGCCTTGTGTACCCTA
>DTVI01000492.1 GCA_012963655.1 Sulfurimonas sp. | reverse complement strand
AGCTTCTAGCCCCGGGTAAAACCTGGCCAATTCAGATCCCTGTTCTTCGAGGACGTTCCATCCTTCAGGATCTTCACTGAATCGGAGTTCTGTGAAGTCACTGGGAAGTTCCCGTGGGTCATGACTCAAACAGATTCTGTCACGGAGTCCAAAAAGCAATCCTCCCATCTCGGTTCGAGCATAGGCATTAGCATCCGGTAAAATGACATAGGGTTGTGGTTTTTTGAATTCTGGTGCCTTTGAAGTAATCCAATAGTGGCTTCGGATAGGTGCCATGGGCAGATGCCAACCAACCTCCAAAGCAACTAAACCTGCCCATGGGCCTGCTGCATCAATCACACATCCTGCTGAGATTTTACCTTGTGGGGTTTGAACTCCAGTTATCCGGTTCCCAGATTTTTGAAGTGCTGTTACCTCAATCTCCGTCTTTAGTACAGCACCATGTTTTTTAGCAGCCTTTGCATAAAACGTAGCAAGCAGGTAGGGATCAATGAAACCATCATCCGGCAACAAAGCAAATTTATTGGCTTTTGAAGCATCCAGCCACGGAACCAGATCCTCTGCTTCAGTTCTTTCAATCCAGCGAAAATTTTCACCAAGTTTAAAGGCATGCCTCTCAAGGGCCTCTAAATGTAAAATATTGGCTTCTGACTCTGCAACCAGAAGTCCACCGACTTGATGCCAATGAAGGGATTCTTCTAGCTCCTCACAGAGTAATCCAATAGCCTCTTTTGTATGGGTTTTTAAGGCTGTTTGTCCCTGCTTAAGGTTGAGATTTCTAATTAATCCTGCAGCACGAGGGGTTGTTGCGGTCGCAAGTTCTCGGCGTTCGAGCAGTAAAACACTGCCAGATGATCTTCTTGAGAGATTCCATGCGATAGCACATCCGAAGATGCCTCCCCCAATGATCAGGAAATCAGGATTTCCTTTTAAAAATTTCATGACTTTTTTTGAATAATTTATGAATTGCAAATTGATCGGTCTGTTGCTGCCTTGCAACGTAGTT
>DTVI01000491.1 GCA_012963655.1 Sulfurimonas sp. | reverse complement strand
AAATTGACTCATATTTGTTCGCTCCCTTCGGTCGCTCACATCTCATAGAGGTCCCACTCGAGTTTGCAAATTCAAAGTTTTACCTTACCCCCACCACCCCTTTTTTAAAAAAGGAGTCTCTATATGAGATGTAAAGATCAAACACTTGGACAGTTAGAGTCATTGAAAACTTATTTGAGTCCTAATTATATACAAACTAATTAACAAATAAACTATAAACTTATTAAATTATTTGCATATAAATCAATTAAGATTTAAATATTAAAAATATGAAAACTAGAAAAAAAGCTTATGTCGGCCTAGCTGTCGATATCATTCACGAAGGTCATATTAATATTCTAAAAATTGCAAATAGCTATGGTGATGTTATTGTGGGACTTTTAACTGATGAAGCAATTGCTTCATATAAAAGTATCCCTTATCTAAATTATAATAGAAGAAAAATTATTATTCAAAATATAAAATATGTTAAAAAAGTAGTACCTCAAAAAACACTAGATTATGTTCATAATTTAAATATTATTAGGCCTGATTTTGTTGTCCATGGTGATGATTGGAGAGCTGGTGTACAAAAAAAAACTAGAGACAGAATAATAAAAACTCTAAAAAAATGGTCGGGTAAATTAATAGAGCCTAAATATACTAAAAATATCTCTTCTACTATTATAAAAAATAAAATTTTAGAACTTAGTGCTTTACCTCAAAATAGAGTTTCTCGTTTAAAAAGACTTATGCTGTCAAAAAATATTGTAAGAATTTTAGAGTCTCATAATTCCTTAACAGGGCTAATTATTGAAAACCTCAAGGTTGTTAAAAAAAATAAAATAATAGAATTTGATGGAATGTGGTCCTCAAGTTTAACTGATTCTGCAACTAAGGGTAAGCCGGATAACTCATCGGTAGATTTTTCTTCTCGCATATCATCATTAAACGACATGATGGATGTAACTACAAAGCCATTAGTTTTTGATGCTGACAATGGAGGGCAATTAGAACATTTACCTTTT
>DTVI01000490.1 GCA_012963655.1 Sulfurimonas sp. | reverse complement strand
ATAAAAACACCTTATTTAACTGAGGAGGAAACATGACTTGAAACTTTTAAGAAAAATAACTTTTAATTAACTTTAATTATTAATTTATGAAAGGAAAAATGCCATGAGATATTTTAAATATTTGTTTGTTTGCTTGATAGCCGTATCTTTTGCTAGTTCAGCTTTTAGTGGAACTATAGCCCTAATACAAATAAATCAGCAGGCTCAGTTTTTTACTCAAATGAACGATGGAGCAAAAGCTCAAGCAAGTAAAAAAGGACATAAAATGGTTATATATAACGCCAATAATGATCCTACGGCACAAAACAATGCAATAGAAACTTACATCCAACAGGGAGTTGCCGGTTTAATCGTGGTGGCAATTGATACAAACGGAATAATGTCTGCTGTAATTCAGGCAGCTAACGCTGGAATCCCTGTGGTAGCTGTGGATGCAATTTTACCTGATGGTCCCCAAATTTCTCAAGTTGGTGTAAATAATTACGGTGCAGGTGTATTAATAGCCAACGATTTCTTAAAGTATGTAGATAGTAAAATGGGGGGTAAAGCCAAAATCGGAATTGTTGGCGCATTAAATTCTACAATTCAGAATGTCAGGCAGAAAGGTTTTACTGACACTTTAGCAAAAAATAAAAGGGTTAAGGTTGTCGGTGTAGTAGACGGTAGAAATATTAGTGAAAAGGCAATGGGTGCAGCTGAAAATCTTTTTACAGCCAATCCCTCAATGAACGCCGTTTACGCAACTGGTGAGCCTGCCCTCATCGGAGCAATTGCTGCTACAGAAGCTCAGGGGCTTGAAAATGATATCAAAATATTTGGATGGGATCTAACTTCACATTCAATTAATGGTATTGATAGAGGCTACGTAATTTCTGTCGTGCAACAATCACCATATAATATGGGTGTTTATGCAGTTGATGTTTTGAATAACACATTCAATGGTAAAAGCGTCCCTCGTGTGATAGATGTTCCTGTAACACTTGTTACAAAATCAAACGTCTCACAATT
>DTVI01000489.1 GCA_012963655.1 Sulfurimonas sp. | reverse complement strand
ACACCAGGTACTGGTCTTCCGCGATCAGCAGATGAACATCAAGGATCAGATCGGTAGATAAGTGTTTTAAACCGCATTTACCCCGAATTTGCAAAGTATCCCAATTGGGATTTTTTAGCATTTAATAGTTTGAATGACAGTGGACCGCTCACCTATAGTGTATGTTCTTGTGAAACCTGAGGATGCCTTATGGAAATTGATGGTAGCTGTCTTTGTGGTGATGTGACATGGCGAGCCGAGGTCGACCCTGAAAGCGTTGGAATCTGTCATTGCACCCAATGCCAAATCAACGGATCCTCGGCCTTCCAGTGGGCAGCACGTGTACCCGCAGAGAAATTCGAGTTGCTAACCGGCAAGCTTAAGGTTTATGTCAAGACCGCCGAAAGTGGTAACGAACGGGCGCTTAGCTTCTGCCTCAACTGTGGCACAACGATCCACGGTGGCAACGCCGAAAACACCAAACTTTATTCGCTACGGCTTGGCGGTTGCCGACAACGTAACCAACTCAAGCCCAAATTCCAGCTCTGGCACCGCTCCGCAGTGCCATGGGTTGAAGATTTATCGATGGGACAACGCTTAGAAACGCAAGGTGGTATGCCGCGCTAATTTTCTATTGTAACGAACGAGGAGACAGTTCATGGAGATAACCAGGCTTACGGGCAGCATTGGCTCTAAGATTTCGGGCGTACAGCTGGCGGATATTGATGACGCAATTTTTAGCGATATTGCGAACAAATTGTGGACACACCAGGTACTGGTCTTCCGCGATCAGCAGATGAACATCAAGGATCAGATCGGTTGCCTGCTTGTTTTATGAAAGAGTGGCGTCACAGCAGAAAGACACAAGTCGTAGATGACTACGTATTTTGTCCTAGCTGTTCTAAGCCAGTTTCGACCAAACCGGTAAACTAGACTGGTGTTCTAGGTTTCTTCTCCCGAAAAGAGGGCGTGTGAGTTATGTGCTCTAAGAGCAATTAGTAATGCGATGGAATGATCAGAACCGTTCAG
>DTVI01000488.1 GCA_012963655.1 Sulfurimonas sp. | reverse complement strand
GATTGTTTACATCTTCAGAAGTAAGGGCAAAATGAATCCATGGATAGAGAGTCTTTTTCAATTTGGATTGAAGAAAATATTCTACCGCTTTAACGTCATGGTTGGTGGTCAATTCGATTTCTTTGATTTTTTGAGCAGCGGCAGCATTAAAGTTTCTATAAATATTTCGCAGTTTGGTTTGTTCTATGTTGGTGAATGATTGTAATTCCTTTATCCCTTTTTCGCGACCAAGAGCGATGAGGTATTCCACCTCAACCGTGACGCGGTAGCGCATGAGTGCCGATTCCGAAAAATAGGCGGACAGATCTTTTACGCTACTGCCGTAGCGCCCATCTAATGGAGAAATTGCGTTTAGCCGATCAGCCACCGAAGATTCGTTTAACAGCCAGAGCACAGTTCCCTGGGTCAATCACTGTCATTACTGGTGTATTACTGGGCATCTGCAGGGTGGAATGAATGTTCACAAGCATATCTGCTTTGTCCGAAAAGGGAGGACAGGCTAGAGTGGGATGTTCAGAATTGGCCGCCACGAAACCAGACAGGGCATTTGATCGGCCGGCTATGGTGATGTACACCAGATCTTTTTCACCCTGGTGGGCCTCCAAGATCTCAAGAACTTTCAGCGGCTCTTTGTGGGCTGAGGCGGCATGTTGTTCCCAGGGAATGTTGAATTCATCCAGTTTATCGGTGATTTTCTTGGCGTGGGGTTCATCCGATGTAGAACCCATGATGATGACAGTTTTCATAGATGATCCTTCAGGTTTTCGTTGATTCGTTCTTGAACCGGCTTGCCTTCAGGGAAGATAAAGGTTCCACCGGTGATGATTTCGTATAAATAGATGTAACGACTGGATAACTCCACTACCAGTTCTTCCGGTGCTTCAGGAAGGGTCTCATCGTTATAAGGATCACAGTTGTCCACAAACCAGAGCCGTAAGAATTCCTTATCCACATTTTGCGGTTCTTCTCCAGCTGCCATCTTTTCATCATACGTCTCGGTGATCCAGTAA
>DTVI01000487.1 GCA_012963655.1 Sulfurimonas sp. | reverse complement strand
ATACTGTTGAGAGCTGTTTCTTCCAAATCCACCATAGTAATAGTCCGCCTCCCGCCGCAGTTGTTGCAAGACCCAAATGAGCGAGGTGGGCAGGGTCTGGATGAATCCGGTCCAGGATTGGTTCAAACACCCAGATCAACCCCACGCCCGCCATACTGAAACAGGCCAGGGGTAGGGTCAAAACTTTGCTTTGAACCAACTGACGAAGGCACCACACCATCCAGGCGAACAAAAAGGCACAGAGCCCATAATCAAATACCTTCGCCGTGATTCGGTAAAACGTCAGGCTACTACTAGATTTTTCAATGACTGAAGGATTTTGCCATAGAACCCCTTTTTCAAAGGCAGGGGCAACATTTCCACCTTTTTCAACCAGAACCGGAATGAGCGTCCAGTTTTCTCCGTAGTAATGTAAGTTTCCTGAGATCTCCCAGTCGCCCCCGACAGGAAGTTCTCCAAACCGTTTAGAGGCTTCTTCAAAACTTGAAACTAGTAGAATATTCAAGGATTGACCTTGAGAGTTGTTCGCAACCAGTTTTCCGTCAACCACTCCTGACACGACCAGAGCTAGTCCTGTACCTTCAGGCAGGAGAGCCGCTCCATCCACAGTCAGCCAAAGCTTCATGTGACGGAATTTTTCTTCCAGAGTGCCTTCAATCAGACTTAATTCATTAATTGGCGATAAACCCAAGGGCAAAAACCAGTCGATGGGAAAATCAAATTTTTGGGTCCAGGGTCTTACCAACAAACCCGATATTTCCTCATTCCAAAGGGAGGCATAGGTCCGGGTCAATTCCCTATTTTCGTAATTAGATGGATTGGTATATACCTTCACTCCTAATCCACTTGAAGGTGCTCCCATAAATAAAATTAGTTTAAACAGGAATAAGACACCCAAACCCATTACCACGCGATGAAGATACAAAAACCGCCAACCCAGAATCAACAGGCAGGGAACAAGCGCAACCAAGACTAGTGTTTCCGAGCTGCTGGTCCAGGGAAGTCCGTCGAAC
>DTVI01000486.1 GCA_012963655.1 Sulfurimonas sp. | reverse complement strand
CTAGCGCTGTGAGGAATACTTAGCTTCATACCTAAGTCTTCAAGCGCCTTAGTTAGAATGGTTTCAGATATATCTGAACCACTAACTTCATGACCCTGTGCTAACATAAACTTTGCCAGTCCAGAAATTCCAATCCCCCCAATACCTATAAAGTGAATTTTCATTTATGTCCCTTTTTTAACGGAGAACCCGTTTCTTTTGCCTTAGTTAGCAAGTTTTGTGCCTCTTTTTCAAAGTCTTTGATGTAAAAATCGTCCAATTTCTCATTAACTATACAAAACTTATCAATAAAACTATCAATATCTATTTCTTTACCCGCAGCTGCGGCATGAATTCTCATAGAATCTATAAAGTTTTTCTCTTTAGCTGTACCTGCTAAAACCTCAAAAAGAGCCTTAGCATCATAAAAATGTTGAGAACTGTAATGTGATATTGCGTACTCATATAAGGCACGTAATGTGTATTTTTGCTGTTCATTAAGAAGGGAAAGTTTATCCTTAGATTCTAACGCGTTGGTTAACAGTTCAAGGGCTAATTCTAAAATATTTCCATATAAGCCTTGTTCTATATCATCATTAAGTTCATTATTATGTACTTCAACAAGCTCATATAAGGCTTTAATATCTCCATTATGAACCGCTTCTATAGATTTTTCACGTATTTGTACTAAGAATTCAGACATGCTTTTATAGCCTCCATAGCCTTACGAGTTTTAAGTTCATCATGTACAAGGGCAATTCGTATATACCCCTTACCTGGATTAATACCTTCTTCATTTTCTCGTCCAAGGTAAGAGCCTGGAAGAACTTTGACATTATGTTCTTTAAAAAGTTTTTGAGTCAAGGCTATTTCATCCCCTACCTTTAACCAAATATAAAAACTAGCTTCAGGTATAGATGTACCCAAAATTTCTTGAGCAATTTCAAAGTTTTTCTTATATATTTTTCTTGAAGTTGCTACATGCTCTTCATCTAACCACGCAACCGAAGCAGCCGCTTGAAGAGGCAAAGGCGA
>DTVI01000485.1 GCA_012963655.1 Sulfurimonas sp. | reverse complement strand
CTTTTGTCTCAAATTGATAGTGCTAGAAAAGCTAAGTTTAAACTTAAATTAGCCCAAGCTGGTCTGAAAGAAAAAGAGTTTTATGAAATAGTCCTGGGAGGTATTCTTACAGGGATATCCTTAGCCTTATTACCTTTAATATTAAACTTGAGCCTAATGATAAATGCAATCTTAATATTTATTGGTTTAGTTGTAGCAACGATCACACCTTTGTTATACTTAGAGGAACAACGTAAGGCACGTATCAAAAGAATTGATAATGATTTGGCTATTTTTCTTGACCTTCTTATTATTATTTTAGAAGGTGGTGGTGGACTTAATAACGCAATTGATGAAGTTACTACTCAGGGTAAGTCAGTCTTAGGTAAAGACT
The DNA here is from genome assembly GCA_012963655.1 of Sulfurimonas sp. Lineage (GTDB taxonomy): Bacteria > Campylobacterota > Campylobacteria > Campylobacterales > Sulfurimonadaceae. The sequence goes on along the minus strand of DTVI01000485.1, from coordinate 642 downwards.
TACTGGAAGAATCTGAACGTTTTAAGTATGAATATATTACCTATTCAAGTGAGGTTGCTTATGAAAACCTTGCTCAAAGAACAGGCTCAGCAGCTATTAAAACTATTGTAGGGTTTATGAAGCTTTCTGAAGAAACAGGAATTGGTGTCAAAAGTGTTTTTGAAAATCAAGCCCAAGAGATAAAAGATATTGATATGCTAAATGTTGAAAAACGGGCGGCAACAATGAATATCAGTTTAACATTTACTATGTTTATTTTTATCTTACCTGCTGTTATTGCGATGATTGCCTTTCCTATGGCAGCAGACGCTTTAATGCCTGGATTTTAATTTAAATGACAAACTAAAAGGACATAAATGAGACAAAAAAAGACAAAGCTTATCATCGGGGCACTACTTGCAATGGTAATGTTTGCATCCTCGGTTGCATTGCTTATGTATTCAAAGCAAAATGAACTTAACAAGTATGTTGAAGCTCATATTGAAGTTGTGATTGCCAGTAGAACCTTGGGAAAAGGCGTTATTATAACACCTGATGACCTTAAAATAAGTCGCTTACCTAAGAGCTATATTAACTTTATTCCTTTAACAAAGGCAGAAATTATTGGTCGTTATGCTAAGGTTGAAATTTTAGAATCTGAAC
>DTVI01000484.1:694-1015 GCA_012963655.1 Sulfurimonas sp. | reverse complement strand
CGGGCTTGTCCCTTGAACCGGGCGTCGGAGAGCACCTTGAACACGGCGTCTGACCTGACCTCGGGCTTGTCCCTTGAACACGGTCAGCAACCTCGGGCTTGTCCCTTGAACGTCGGAGAGCACCTTGAACTTGGTCAGCAACCTCGGGCTTGTCCCTTGAACACGGCGTCGGACCTGACCGACCAGACGCTCAGCCGGCTGCCTGCAGATCTATGGGCTACCACGTCCGGTCAGCAACCTCGGGCTTGTCCCTTGAACCGGGCGTCGGAGAGCACCTTGAGGACGCGGGCACCTGGCATCGTGCGCCTGGGCACGGTAATG
>DTVI01000484.1:0-665 GCA_012963655.1 Sulfurimonas sp. | reverse complement strand
ACGTCGGAGAGCGCGAATGCTAAACCCAGTGTTGAAAACAGAAACAGCCAAAAAACACAACATCAAAAAAAAATAACAAACAGAAGGCAAACGAACAGCGTAACTGGAAAGAAACACAACAGAAAGAAACACAACAGAAACAGAAACAGCACGAAACAGAAACAGCACGAAACGGAACAACGCACGAAACCCAACGAAACACAAACGCACGAAACACAACGCACGAAACACAACGCACGAAACCCAACGCACGAAACACAATGAAACCCAACGCACGAAACACAACGCACGAAACACAACACACGAAACACACGAAACACAACGCACGAAACGCAAACAGAAACAGTAAAGAAACACAACAGTAAAAACAAAATAATAAACAGAAGGCAAACGAACAGCGTAACAGGAGCCAAACAAACAACGCACGAAATGCAATTTGCAGTAGTGTCGGTGTGTTAGACTGCAGCAAAAACCCAGGTAAAGAAAGATGAAGTTTGGGTCGGTTGGTTTCGCGCGTAGTGTATATTATTAAATAAAAATTTTGTTGCGTGGGCCAATGGGACCTATGCAGAGTGGGCCAATGGGTCCTATGCAGAGTGGGCCAATGGGACCTATGCAGAGTGGGCCAATGTGACCTATGCAGAGTGGGCCAATGGGACCTATGC
>DTVI01000483.1 GCA_012963655.1 Sulfurimonas sp. | reverse complement strand
TAGTGAAGTTGATGTTTCGATTGACTACGTAGGTGACGACGTCTCCTAGAGTTTTGGACCTTAAAAAATCGGCTGCTAAGAGTAAAGCCTTGGTGTCATTACCCTGTGTTTGGAAGAGGTGAACGATTTCTTGCGCAGTAGGGTCCCGGCCATCTAAGCATTGCTCTAGCACCCTTGCCACCTGGGGAGTTACCTGTCTTAAGAGGGCTTCCAATGCTCCTTTAATTCGGGGTAGCTTTGGGGGGAAGGAGTTAGTTGTCATTGGCGGTCCTCCAAGAGCCACTGGATCTCTGCTTGGGGTAGAAAACCTTGAGGATCGGCATCAGCTCCCAGGCGCTTTCTTAGAGTAATAGGCAAGTAATTACTTTTTTCACGAATGTATTCGGGATAGATAGGAAATCGGGCTTTAAGTTGGAACTTCTTTTGCTGCATTTCTCGGTGCATTTGGGAGAGGTGAGGCCAAGGGGCTTCAGGATTGACGTAATCAATCGTAACCGGTGAAATTCCTCCCCAGTCATTAATCCCGGCATCAAGAAATTCAAGATAACGAGGATCTCCTAGGGAAAAGCTTAAATTTGGTGGCACCTGGATATTCATATGCGGTCCAAGAATGATCCTTGCTTGAGCCACCGTTTCCAAAGCCTCTTCGGTGGATAGCTCGGGTGCTCCTTTCATAGGGGTACCGGGTTTTGCCCGGAAATTCTGGATAATGACCTCCTGAATGTGTCCGTATCTCTGGTGGAGCTTGCGAATCAGGTGCAGGTCCTTCCGGCGTTCCTGACTGGTTTCTCCGATACCAATTAGCAGGCCTGTGGTCATTGGTATATTCAATTCCCCCGCTATTTGTAAAGTACGGAGGCGGGCTTGAGGCCTTTTGCTGGGTGCCCGCTCATGAGGTCCACCCGGTCCACTTAGTCGCGAGCTAGTGCCCTCCAGCATCAGTCCTAGCGAGACATTAACGTCCTTTAGGGCTTGCAGCTCCAAACGTGTTAGAGTACCCGCATTGCTGTGAGGGT
>DTVI01000482.1 GCA_012963655.1 Sulfurimonas sp. | reverse complement strand
TCTTGGAGGAGAGGATTTTGATGCTCGAATAGTAGAATTTTTGGCAGAAGAATTCAAAAAAGAAAATACTGTAGATTTAAAGACAGATAAGCTAGCTTTACAACGTTTAAGAGAGGCAGCAGAAAAAGCAAAGATAGAGCTTTCTTCTACAGCTCAGACAGAAATAAATCTTCCATTTATAACTGCAGATGCGTCAGGTCCTAAACATCTAACAATTAAGTTATCTAGGGCGAAGTACGAAAGTTTGGTTGAAGATTTAGTTAAAAGAACAATAGAGCCATGTAAAAAAGCTTTGAAGGACGCAGGCGTTTCATCAAAGGATATTAACGAAGTAGTTTTGGTAGGAGGCATGACCCGCATGCCTAAAATAATAGAGAATGTCAAAGACTTTTTTGGGAAAGAACCTAATAAGGGAGTAAATCCTGATGAATGTGTTGCTTTAGGTGCTGCAATTCAAGGGGCAGTGCTAGCTGGAGATGTCAAAGATGTACTTTTACTAGATGTGACACCTCTTTCACTAGGGATTGAAACACTAGGAGGAGTATTTACAAGATTAATTGAACGTAACACAACAATCCCAACTAGAAAAAGTCAAACTTTCTCAACTGCAGAAGACAACCAAACCGCTGTTACTATTAGGGTTCTTCAAGGAGAAAGGGAAATGGCTGCTGATAATAAGCTATTAGGAAATTTTGATTTAGTAGGGATCCCGCCTGCACCAAGAGGACTGCCTCAAATTGATGTAACTTTTGACATAGATGCAAATGGTATAGTAAATGTTTCAGCTAAAGATAAGGCTACTAATAAGGAACAGAAAATACAAATTCAGGCCTCAGGAGGGCTTTCAGACCAAGATATAGATGCTATGGTGAAAGACGCTGAAGCTCATGCAGAAGACGATAAAAAGAGAAAAGAATCTGTAGATGTGAGAAATCAAGCAGATTCTCTCCTTTATACTACGGAAAAAAGCATTTCTGAACATGGGGGAAAACTAGAAAAAACTGATAAAGAAAAAAT
>DTVI01000481.1:657-1017 GCA_012963655.1 Sulfurimonas sp. | reverse complement strand
ATGCCGTTCATTCAGAGCGACCTTTCTTCAACGACCTTGTGGAATTCATGACTTCAAAACCGTGTGTACCCATTGCACTCAAAAAAGAGGATGCTGTTACATCTTTTAGAGAATTAATAGGCGCCACAAATCCTGATGAAGCTGATGAAGGAACAATTCGAAGAGATTTCGCTGAGAACGTTCAGAACAATGCTGTTCACGGATCTGACTCCGATGAGAATGCTGTAAAAGAAATTGCATTTTTCTTTCCTTCCCTCGAAATTCCCATCGGCTAAACGCCCATTCAGTACATATGCCATCCTCGAAACTCTACCCATGCCTCATAGGCAATGATTACAGTTGGGTGGCCTTGGTTATTTG
>DTVI01000481.1:266-647 GCA_012963655.1 Sulfurimonas sp. | reverse complement strand
CTCGAAACTATACATTCCTTTTCTATCTGTTCTTTTATTTACATTAACAGCGTGTGAGAACTACAGCTCACACCAGGGAACGGTTGGCAACTATTACACCATTCAGGTTGAAAAGCCTTTGGGTGTGGAAAATCCGTCTTACGGATGGGATATCCTCTCTTTCCCAGATGAAAGTCTGCTCACTTACAGTGATCTCTACATTCGCCAAGAAGGGCGCGAAATGGCCTTCAAGCCAGATGTCCCCGGTGACTACAAATTTGAATTTATCGTTTTCAATGACACTGGCGAGGCTGTGGTTACCAATGAATATCTTTTCAAGATCTCCTCTAGCGCCATGGCTGAAATCTCGGTTGACTCCCGCCTTGCTGAAACAGAAGAAGT
>DTVI01000481.1:0-244 GCA_012963655.1 Sulfurimonas sp. | reverse complement strand
CAGCCGAAGAACTTCCAACACCTGAAGTTCCAACGCCGGAATCACCTGCGAAAAAAATAACACCTCCCCCACCGACTTCTGCTGTAAAAAATGAGGCTAAACCGGTAAAGAAAACGGCACCAAAAGTAGAAGCGTTAGCTTCAGTCGAAGGAAGATTTACCATACAGATCTATTCCGAATCAACCTTAAGAGAAGCTGAAGAAAAAATGGATGGCCTCAGAAAATTGGGTTTTGATGCCTATAT
>DTVI01000480.1:585-1018 GCA_012963655.1 Sulfurimonas sp. | reverse complement strand
ATGTGCGGCCATATCTGCGATATTACGTTCCATAAGATCCAGGTCTACAAGATAAACGGGTGTATCGAGTTCGTCGATGTGCATGGGCGGATCCTGAGCTCAAGGGTAGAATACAAAAATCACAGTACAGAGTGAAGAGTAGCGTGTACAGAGATTTTCTATACGTTTTTACAGGGTCAGGCCAATTGCGAACCCTTAGAGGCTACCCTTGGTGGATGGAATGCCTTTTATTCGTTCATCGAAGGAGACGGCATCACGCAAGGCCCGGGCGGCCGCTTTGAATAAGGCTTCTACCTGATGGTGCGCATTAACTCCCGTCAGCAGATCCAGATGCATCGTAATGCAGGCATGATCGACAAACGCCTTAAAAAATTCACGGACCATCTCCGTACTGAATGAACAGACCGAACCACAGGGTGCCGACAATCCGGCC
>DTVI01000480.1:0-575 GCA_012963655.1 Sulfurimonas sp. | reverse complement strand
AGGCACGGACCATCGCCGGACTGAAGGAACCGATACTCGAACGAGAGAAATCGGCATGAAAAGCCAGATGCGAACGGCCGCTGATATCGACGACAGCACGCGCCAGGGCCTCATCAAGAGGTACATAGCTGTGACCGAACCGACTGATGCCGGTTTTGTTGCCAAGCGCCTTTACAAAAGCCTGGCCCAGACAGATGCCCACATCCTCGACCGTATGATGATCATCGATATGCAGATCACCCCGGCATGCAAGAGTCATATCAAAGCCTGCATGTTTTGCCAAGGCCGTCAGCATATGATCAAAAAACCCGATACTGGTCTGACCGGTTAATTCTCCGTTTCCGTCCAGACTCAAGGTGATTTCAATCTGCGTTTCACGTGTTGTTCGTTCAATGGTTGCCGTACGCACGATAATGGGCCTTACTTAGAAAATGTAAGCAGCGTTTGCAGAGACGTATCTCCGGCCAGGATGATCGTTTTTGCAGGTTTCGAAATCTTCGGTGGCAAGTCAGAAGGCAGTAATTCCTTCTTATTTCCTATAACAAGGGCTCGTTCCACGACGTTACGTAGCTGGC
>DTVI01000479.1 GCA_012963655.1 Sulfurimonas sp. | reverse complement strand
TGATCTTCCCACCCTTAAGTGATTTTTCTAACTTCTTAGCCTCTGCCTTAATTTTAGAAACCTCATCTACTTTTTTTAAGTCGCTTGATATCTTTGTCCACTTATCTTGTGTCTTTTTAATATCTGCCTTTAGTGCCTTAACCTCAGTTAATGTTTTAAGTTCTTCTTTTGCTAAGATATCATCTACACTAGGTAAGCTAAAAGGGTTTGAACTTTTACTTTTAGCTTCTGTTGAGTCTTCACTAGAATTTGAAGTTTTTACTTCTTTATTTTCACTCTTAGTATAAGCCTTAGCAGCTGAACTACGTTTGACATCAAAACTTAAGGCTTGAACCTTTAATAAGTCTATTTTAACCTTCTTTTCAACTAAGGCAGAAAAACCCAAGTCAAAGGAAATACTGTCTATTTGAACTAGGTTATGACTTAGCTTGTCCTTATCTACAACTTCTAAACCCTTCATACTCACACTAAGCTCACTTAAACTTGAACTAAAGTCTTTAAGTGTTACCTGTGATTTTAAACTATAAGAAAGTCCTTTTTCAATAGCAAGTTTAGCTAAAGGATCAAAAAGTAAAATCATAAAGACAATGATGATAGAAGCTAATCCTGCAAAAACACATAAACCCCATAACCGAAAGACAGAAGTGTTTGTTGCTTCTTCATTAAAAAGTTTCATCCATCGTGTTAACTTCCATTTATTAAGCTTTTCACCAATTTTAGCTCTATAAAGACTTATTAGCTTATTTAATACAAGCATTAAAGGAAGGGCAAAAACAAAAGACACAAGAAGTGAACCTGTTACAAGCGTATAATTAAAGGCAGACCAACGAAATAGCACCGAATTATAAAGACTCGTAAAAAAGCCATTTAATCCTTCGTTCGTCAAAACCATATAACCAATACTTTCAAAAATTGGGTCAAAAAGATAACCTATACCTGAAAAAACAACACTGAAAAGGAGAAACACTCCAAAGTTCACATTAAAAACAAGGGCCAAAAAAAGAAAGTCAAAGATAAATAAGGAATTAGAAGGTAAGAATCCCGTAAACATGGCTAAAACAATAGCCCCAGAGAGTTGCCAAGACTTCGCTGAAGAGTTTAAAGCTTTAAAAAGCTTTCGAAGGAAGTTAAACATATTTGTATCCTAAAATTAAGTTAGATATTTTACTATAATATTATTAGAAATTAACCTTAAATAACAAAGCGATTTTAAATTACTCTTTGTTTTAAATAACAAATGCCTTCTTCATCTAAACTATCAGAAACGACCTTACATAAAATTGGATTTTTACAAAATATATCATTATCATATAAAACAACATAAAGTTCATCACCTTCTTTTAAAAAAGTTTTTTTTCCATAAGCTGTATAACGTGTTGCCCCAATACTTATCAGCATTTGTTTTGGGTAATTACATTCTTTAATATATGCATTTATATCTTCTAAGGGACCATTATCTTCTTGGGTGTTTAACTTATCTTGCATCCATTCAAGTAATTGTGTATAAAAGTACGAATACCCTGAGACTTCAACGTCTTCACCGTATCTATAAACATCTCCATTACGACGTAAAAACGAAGAGATTCGCCAATGATCAAGCATTCCACCTTCATCAAAACTATCTATCTTAACAAGGTTTTCACTAATACCCTTAGTATCAAGTCCCCAGTTTTTCTTTTCAGATATTTTTTTAGTTCCCTTTCGGCGAATAGAACAGTCGTTATACGCCCCAAAGTGTGTAGGTTTAATCCCAATTATCTTTGCATCTGCATAAGTTATCTCACAAAGTAAGGCCATCTCCGGTTCAGCTTGGATATTTTCATCTAAGTCATGTAAGGCTTGTTGTGAAGAAGAAAGAGGATACTGTGATAAAGTGCCCTTAGAAGTATTAGGAAGATAAAAAGGAAAGACACCCTTAGGTGCATATTCATTATCCACTTTGACATCTTTAAAGTCTTCTGCCTCACCGGCTTGGTCTAGGTGCAAGGCAAAGTTACCTGCTATCCCTAAACCAATAATATCTTTAAAGTCCATTTTGTATTCCTTATTATTAATATAAGATTATCTCTAAAAACTACTTAAGTACAGCTCTAAAAAACTAATCAAACTGTTCTGTATTTATAGGCTCTACTTCTTCCTATAAATGATATATTTGAAAATTCATTAAGGGTTTTAAAGTGCTTGCAAAGTTTAAAATTGGTAAGAAGAGGCTAAAGGTAGGCAAGGTTTATGAGCATACCGGGAGGCCTTAAATACTATACTCAAAATAACCGCAGCGACGCGCTGGAAGATCCCAGAATCTAATGTTGAGACTAAAGATTCTAAGGTTTTTAATAAAAAGACTAAACAAAGCCTTAGCTTTGCTTAACTTATAACCGACTTATCTATTATGATAAATTTAGTGTCCGTGAGTCTCAGCAAACTCTTCATAAGTCCCTTTGAAGTCTATCACTGTTCCATCTTTTTCAAGACGAATTATTCTAGAAGCAAAAGCGTCAAGTAACTCTCTATCATGAGAAGTACAAATAACATTTCCTTCAAAATCACGAAGTCCTTCACCTAGTGCGATAATAGCTTCAAGGTCAAGGTGATTGGTAGGTTCATCAAGAACTAAGAAGTTACCCTCTTCAAGCATCATCTTAGAAAGCATCATACGGTGTTTTTCACCACCAGAGATATTTTCAACTGACTTTTCTTGCTGCTCACCATTAAATAACATTCTACCAAGACAGTTACGAATTTCAGCAATCTCACGCTTAGGGTCAAAGGCTCTTAACCAGTCATAAAGTGTTCCATCACCTGTAATTGTTTCAACAGTATCTTGAGGGAAGTATGAGCTCTCAATAGTTGCGCCCCAGTTAATTTCACCCGTAGTTGGCTTCATCTCTTCCATAATAATTTTAAGAAGTGTTGTCTTACCAATACCATTTGAACCAATAATCGCTACTTTTTCACCTGGCTCAAATCTTAAAGATAGACCATTTAATAATGCGCCTTCTCCTTCTCCATAATCATGAGAAATATCAAGAATTTCGAGTGCTTCACCACCCATTGAACGTTTTGCTTTGAAAACAATTGATGGGTCACGACGAGAAGAAGGCTTAATGTCTTCAACATTAATTTTATCAAGTTGCTTTTGTCTTGAACTTGCTTGTTTTGCCTTAGATGCATTTGCCGAGAAACGTCTAACAAAGGCTTCTAGTTCAGCCTTTTCTTTTTCAGCCTTATTTTTATCTGTTTCTAATTGCTTCATCATTACAGTTGAAGCTATGTACCACTCATCATAATTACCAGTGAACTGACGAATTTTTTGATAATCAACATCAAGGATATGCGTAACAACAGAGTTAATGAAGTGTCTATCATGAGAAATTACAACTAAGGTTCCATCATGACGTTTAAGTTCATTTTCTAACCAACCAATTGTATCTATGTCCAGGTTGTTGGTAGGTTCATCAAGAAATAACACTTCTGGCTTAGGATATAAAACCTGTGCTAAAAGAACCTTGATTTTTGTAGAAGACTCAACTGTAGACATAAGGTCATTATGAATATCAGAAGAGATACCTAGGTTTTCTAACATCTTAGTAATATGAACATCATATTCATAAGTAGGATCTTCTTCAACACAAATAGTCTCAAGTTCAGCAAGACGGTTGTTTGTCTCATCTGAATCAAAGTCTCCTGTTACATATAATTCTTCTTTTTCTTTTGTTGCGTCATATAAACGTTTGTTTCCATAAAGAACTGCGTCCATAACTGTGAAATCTTCAAAAGCGAATTGATTTTGTCCTAAAACACCGACCTTAAGTCCTGAACCGATAGAGATATCTCCTTCAAATTCTTCTATCTGACCTGATAGAATTTTCAAAAAGGTAGTTTTACCTGCTCCGTTTGCTCCAATAAGCCCATAACGCTTGTGTTGATCAAGCTTTAGGTTTACGTTGTCAAAAAGTACACGCGAGCCAAAACGCATGATTAAATTATTTACTGATACCATTTATATACTTCCTTAGTTTATAGTTTCTTATACAGGATTATCTAAAAAACACTCTGTAAGAAACTCTTTTTTCTTTTAAGTTCGCGATTATATCTAAGATTAGGTTAATAATGGTTGAGTTTATTAGGCTAGAACCCTTGACTTTGACATCTTTAGTTAATATCCTCATATACAGCTTAAAAAAGTTTCTCAATCTTAATCTTTTAAAAATGAT
>DTVI01000478.1 GCA_012963655.1 Sulfurimonas sp. | reverse complement strand
ATTCTTCAAAGAGTCAAAATTGATCGATTCGGAGTAATTTCTCTTAGTCAGGCACTGGAATTAATACTATTGGAAACTGATGATCTTACTGTTACTGAATCTAAAGTGGTTGAAGTTGCTGATGGGGAATATTTAAATGTAAATTCTGATATAGATTTTAGTAACACCGGTTTTAAGGCAACACTCTATCCTTATCAGCAAACAGGAGTCTCCTGGCTGGAGAGTATTACCAATGAGGGGCTAGGTTCTGTTCTTGCCGATGAAATGGGTCTCGGAAAAACAGTACAGATAATTGCTTTGCTGTCCATTTTTAAAAAAAAATGGAGGTTGCCTTCCCTCATTATTACACGGGCTACAATAATTGAAAACTGGAGGCGTGAATTTGACAAATTTTCAGATGGACTTAGTGTTAGAGTCCATATGGGAGTAAAACGAAGTGGATTACCATCTAAAATTAAGAAATTCGATGTAACTCTAACTTCGTATGAAACTGCCGTAAGAGACCAATTAATGTTTGCTTTGATTGAATGGGGATTTGTTGTACTTGATGAAGCACAGGATATAAAAAATCCATGGACAAACAGAGCTATTGCAGTTAAGTCCTTTAAACGCAGGATATCAATTGCAGTTACTGGAACTCCAGTTGAAAATAAACTTCTTGATCTCTGGTCAATAATGGACTTTACCCACTCGGGTCTCCTGGGAGCAAAGAACCATTTTGAAGAAAACTTTGTAAATAACGAGAGTAGTGCACGTCAGATTGAAAGGATAGTTTCACCTTTTATGCTTAGACGTTTAATCTCTGAGGTTGCAGATGATCTGCCAGAAAAAATAATAATTCCTCAGGCAATAGAAATGAGTGAAATTGAAATTGAACTATATGAAGTATTGAGACAAGAGATTGTAGCTGAATACGGCGCTGTTGCAGAACTTGTCTCAATGATCAAGTTAAGGCAATTTTGTACCCATCCTCTAATACTGGAAGAATGCAAAGAGTTAAATCATCTGTTAGCAAGCAA
>DTVI01000477.1 GCA_012963655.1 Sulfurimonas sp. | reverse complement strand
TCAGACACCCAACTTATTGCACCTATTATTATTGAAGATGATGTTTTAATTGCGGCAGGAACAACTGTAACGGCAGGGAAACTTCAAAAAGGTTCTTTATCCGTTAGCCGTGCACCTCTTAAATCAGTTGCTGGATTTTATTATAAGTTTTTTGGAAAGAAATAAATATTTGAAAGACGAATGTACATCCATCTTAGCTTTGCACGATTAACGTGCAAATTCGATAGCCCTACTCTCACGAATAACAGCTACCTTTATATCTCCAGGAAAATTCATTTTTGATTCAATCTCTTTTGCAATTTCTTTTGCTAATAAAGAAGAGTCATCATCATTTAAAAGTTCAGCATTAACAATAACACGAACCTCACGTCCTGCATTAATAGCATAAGCTTGTTTAACACCATTCTTACTAGAGGCAATCTCTTCTATCTCTGTTACACGCTTAAGATAAGATTCTAAGACCTCTCGCCTTGCCCCTGGTCTTGCAGCAGAAAGTGCGTCACCCGCACAAACCGCAGCACATTCTATACTCTTAATCTCTTCTAGTCCATGATGTGCTGGTATCGCATTTAATACAACAGGGTCTTCATTATATTCCTTAGCTAATTCTAAGCCAAGGTCAACATGGTTTCCACCCTTATCATGAGTTAAAGCCTTCCCAATATCATGTAAGAGTCCAGCACGTTTCGCAAGAGTTTCGTTTCCACCTAACTCTGCAGCAATAATACCTGCTAAATTAGCCACCTCTAAGGTATGCGCAAGTGCATTTTGACCATAAGAAGCACGGTATCGTAAACGTCCGATAAGTTTTAAAAGTTCAGGATGAATGCCAGTCACATGCATATCCCTAGCAACTTGTTCACCTTCTTGAAGAACAGAATCTTCAAATTCATCTGTTACCTTTTGAAAGATTTCTTCTATACGTGCAGGTTGAATACGTCCATCTTCAATTAAGAGTTCAATCGTACGTGTAGCAATTGCGCGTCTGTATAAGTTAAAACTACTTAATAAAATAGCAT
>DTVI01000476.1 GCA_012963655.1 Sulfurimonas sp. | reverse complement strand
TAAGGTATCGTAATAAGGTGGAATCAGAAACCTTTGTTTACTGGTCTTGACAAAGGGATACATTATAACTTTTATAGGTTCATGTCAAACCTATGGAACACGCAAGTTAAAAAAACGCTTAGAAGGACTTTAGGGCTTAGTTCTTTCAAGAAGACCTATATTCTAGAAAGATTGTTGGTTGGTCTATGAATAAGAATATGACTACCACACTATAAATAGTTAGCTATAAATTTAGACTCAGCTTCTAAAGTATTTCTGTCCCCCTGCAAGTTCTGTTAAAAAGAGCTAAAGTCTGGTGCGCCAAATCCCCCACCAAAGTCCATTCCTCCACCGAAACTAGGATCCATAAACCCTAATATCCCTGCTTTTGCTCTTAACATTGAAATATCTTGTTTAGGAGCGATTCCTTGAGGGCATACAGGTACACACTCACTACATAGCGTACAGTCCCAAATACCATTAGTTTGAATATCTTCTATCTTTTCTTGAGTATCTTGTTCCCTTACATCACTAACGTATTTCCAAGAGCGTGTTAGAGCGAATGGACCAATAAAGGCATCATTAACTTCATAAACTGGACAGGCTGAGAAACAAGCCCCACATAAGATACAATCACTTTGTAGCTCATTTCTTTCTGCATTTTCGGGTGTTACAGAAATATTTTCAGAATTCTCAGAACTCCAAGCCTTAGCCATAAGATTATAAGACATCATCTTATCTGTATCTACAATCAAATCTCTTAGAACAGGTAAGTTTTTCAAAGGTTCAATTACATCTCCATCACTTAACTTATAAGCACAGGCAAGTTCTTCAGTCCCATTCACTCGTATAGCGCACGAACCACATACACCTGACCTACATCCAGCTGAATACGACAGGCTAGCGTCAATGCGTGTCTTGATGAAATTAAATGCTTCTAAGGCGGTAGGATTAATTGATTCTACCTCATATTCTATAATATTATCTAGTTTCGTTTCTTGATTGTATCTCTTAATTTTTATATTCATAAAAAATAATAAT
>DTVI01000475.1 GCA_012963655.1 Sulfurimonas sp. | reverse complement strand
GTGTTGTCGGTGAAAGTGGATGTGGTAAAACTTCTCTGGGCCTAGCGCTGCTTAGACTTATCCCAAGCACGGGGACAATCCATTACTCTGGATCAAGAATTGACACCTGGAAAACAAAAGACATGAGATCTTTGCGAAAAGAAATGCAAATTGTCTTTCAAGATCCATTTGGATCCTTAAGTCCAAGGATGTCGGTGAAACAAATTATTGAGGAAGGATTAAATGTTCACGGTTTTACGAAGAAATCCAATCTTGAGAAAGATAAAATTATCAGTCAGGCACTCCAGGCTGTTGAATTAGATCCAAAAATTGCCGACCGTTATCCTCATGAATTTTCTGGAGGACAAAGGCAAAGAATCGCCATTGCCAGAGCACTTGCCTTAAAGCCAAGATTCTTGCTTCTAGATGAACCTACGAGTGCCCTAGATAGGACAATTCAGGTCCAAATAATCAACCTTCTCAAGAATCTACAAAAGGAATTAGGTCTCACTTATCTGTTTATTAGTCACGATTTGAAAGTAGTGCGATCACTGGCTGATCGAATTCTAGTGATGAGATCCGGAAAAATCCTGGAGCATGGTGAAGCAACACAAGTTTTTAATCGACCCAAAAACCCTTATACGCAAAAGTTAATTAGCTCAGCACTGGATTTAGATAGTTGATCTAAGGTACTTTGAACTTAACTGCCTCTTCTGATCCGCCAGTAGCGTTTCCTTCACTGTACGAATGTGCACCTGTCCCAGCCAACTTGCCACCTTGTACAATTAAGTACTCATCCCTGATTGGTTTGTTTGCAAACCAGCACTCAAGAATTTCTCTAACACCAGCGGCATAACGAGCCTGAGCAGCTAGAGATGTACCAGATGTATGTGGCGTCATAGCGTGATTTGGCATCGTCCTCCAAGGATGATCCTTCGGTGCCGGCTGTGGAAACCAAACATCTCCCGCATATCCAGCTAACTGGCCGCTTTCAAGAGCCTTGGCAATTGCATTTCTATCACAGATCTTTCCCCTTGCGGT